>JBFZEY010000328.1:0-3737 GCA_041306625.1 Spirochaetota bacterium
CCGGCCACGGGCGATATAGAAACTGCAAGCGCGCCCCATTCCCCGCTCCGCGTCTGCCTGCTTGCCCTACTCTCAGCCGCCTGTGCCGCGGCCACCGCCAATCGAATAGACGCGATGGTGCGCCCCGATGTCGGATCGAACGGCCTGCGTTCCTTCACCGGCACCGTGGAAAGCTCCCGGATGCAGCGCTACACCTCCGAGATCGTTGTACGGCTGGACCACGCCCCGGGAACACAGGACAGTCCAGCCGGAATCCCGCGCGTGGTGGTACTCGTTCCGCGGGATACGACCGCGCAGCGTGGAGACGAGTGCGCCGTATTCTCTGAAGCTCGGCCGATTACGCTGGAGCGAGTCCGGGATTCCCCGTTTCTCCGCGGACTTGCGCGTCGCGGACTGGCATACATCGCCTATGCCGATGAAGACTCTCTCGCCATCATCGGAACCACGCCTGACCGTTCACGCGAAACCATTCGCGCCGGAATTGCCCGATCAATCGACCATCATTTCAGGGCCGAAACGGCATCGCTCCTGAAGGCGCTCTATTTCGGGAACAAGAACCACCTTGACAAGCGAACGATCGAATACTACAAAAAAGCGGGAGTGATGCACGTCCTCGCGGCGAGCGGCCTGCACGTGGGAATAGTCGCCGCCATCCCTTTCATGCTCCTTGCCCCGCTTCGCATCGGTAAGACGGCAATTCTTGCCGTCACCATGGTCCTTCTCCTTTTTTACCTCTATATAACGGACATGCCCGTCTCGCTCGTACGCGCTTTCATGATGTTCGCCGTGTACACCGTCCAGCGCCTGCTCGATATGGACCGGGGCGCGGTCAATGCGCTCTTTCTGACCGCGTCGGCGATCCTGGTATTCCTGCCGCACGAACTCTACGAGCCGGGCTTCCAGCTCACCTTCGGGGCGACGCTCGGAATCCTTCTCTTCTACCGCTCTTTCAACGCCGGTCTCGACTTTCTGCCCCGCTTCCTGCGGGGATCGCTGTCGCTGACGCTCGCGGCGCAAATTCCCGTATTCCCCATCATCCTGTATCACATGGGCGAGGTCAATCTGGCGGGCATCGTTTCAAACCTCGTCGCCGTCCCCGGCATAGCGCTCGCGCTGTCGGCCTCCATGGCGGCGCAATGCGCCGGTATTCTCTCCGAAACGGCCGCGCGCATATGTGCGGTCCCGGTCGACATCGCGGTGGAGACCACCTCCCTGTTCGTGCGGGGAATGGCCTCGCTGGGAGGCCATTTCAGGATGGAACTCCGGTGGTGGTCCCTTCTTCCCTTCTACGCGCTCTACATGGCCCCATTGTTCACGACGCGGGAGTACAGGCGCATAACCTCCGTTGCACTTCCGCTGGCTTTTGCCGGAGCATGGTTCGTGCTGTCATCAAACGCCGGGCGACCTGCCTCTGTGTGCGTCGTTTACCAAGAAGCCGGGCGGACGATTGTCGTCTCCGACGGCCGCCATGCCCTGGTGTACGGCCGTCTTTCCGGTGTTGAAGAGTCCAGGGCCGTGTACGAGATACTGGAACGCGGACGCTTTGAAACGATACTCCTGGCGCTCACCGGAAATGATTCTCTTTCACTGTCCGCCTCCGGCTTTCTCGCACGTCGCTGCGTGGTCTCCGCCTGCGTCATCGATTCCCGCTTCCGGTTTTCACGTGCCCTGTCGCGGTTTGTGGCAATACTCGAGCATGATGGGGTAAAGCCGGAATTTCGATCCCTGCCTCCTCCACCGACGGATTGTGCCGACGGGCGGCGCTGCATGGCTCTGTTCTCACCTCCGGTCCGGACATCAACGATGTCGGCGATTGCCGCGATGGCGGAACGCCTGTATTTACGCGTGCGGACCGGAAACAGCGACGCCGTTGCCTGCCCCTCCGGGCTCTGAACGATCCGGTACGGCGGGCCGGGCGCCTTCGAAAAACGCTGTTGACAAGATGGCCCCCCTTACCCTTAGGCTTAAACGGACGCAACGGCCCGAAACCATGGCTATTTATCTGTTCAGTAAGCATGGCGACGGTTCGATATTCATTACAGGGCGCGAATGCGGTCCCATCAGAATTACGGAAAAATAACCGATATGCCGATTCCCAACACTTCCGACACAGCGGCAAGGGTGGCCAAAGGCGAGCCCTACAGCTTCTCATTTCATTACCTGTCCGAGGACGTGGTACGATATATCAACGCGCTGTTCGCGAAGATACTCGCCGGGATGGACCAGATATTCCTGCTCGATACGTTTATTACGATCATCAGGGAGATATGCATAAACGCCGTAAAGGCCAACGCCAAGCGAGTCTATTTCCGGTCGATCGGCATCAGTATCGACGACACCGAGAGCTACCCCGAAGGGATCGAGATGTTCAAAAAGAACGTTATCGGCCACTTTGAAACGATGGAGACCAACCTGAAAAACAGCGACTACCGGGTCAGCTTCAGCATGAAGAGGGACCAGAATGGGCTCGTGATCCAGGTGCTCAATAATTCCATTATCCGCCCCGAGGAGATGGCGCGCATCAGCATGCGGATGGAAAAGGCGCGCCACTACGAGGACTTCAGCGAGGCCTACGAGGAAATCTACGACGATACCGAGGGCGCCGGCCTCGGCATAGTGCTTACCGTTCTTTTATTGAAAAACTCAGGCATCGGTGTCGAAAACTACAAGATCATCCGCGGCGAAAAGGACACAAGGACCCTGCTTGTAATCCCCTTCGAACTGCGGCCGCAGGAAATCACCACCAGGATAAAAAAGCAGATCCTCGCGGAGGTTGACGGCATACCGACCTTCCCGAAAAACGTACTGGAGCTCCAGCGACTCTGTGCGAATCCCGATTCGTCCATTGGCGAGATATCCGAAAAAATCACCATCGACCCCGCTCTCTCCACTGACGTACTCAAGCTCGCCAACTCCGCGGGATTCATCTCCGGCAAACGCATCGAGACCATACCCGAAGCGATCAAGAATATCGGACTTAAAAATCTGAATGCGATCCTGCTCGCCACCAGCGCGCGTTCGATACTCGATAAGCGCTACACGCGTTTCGAGCAGATATGGGCCCACTGCAACCATGTGGCCTTCTACGCGCGCGGCATCGCGATAAAATTCAAGCTCGCCCGGATGGTCGAGAACGCGTTTCTGGCCGGACTGCTCCACGACCTGGGCAAGATCATCATGCTCTCGACCGACCTCGGGACCACCAATAAAATCGCGGACATCGTCAAGGACCGAAAGATCAGGACCTCCACGGTCATGGAAGAGATATCCGTAGGGATAAGCCACGCGAACATAGGAGAGATGCTCGCCGGGAAATGGGGCTTTCCGGATTACCTGGTCGAAGCGATCCGCTGCCACCACACGCCGCTTAACGCCGTCGAGAAGCACCGCGATATCGTGTTCACCGTCTATCTTGCCAACATCATGTGTGGCATAGAGTCCCGCCGTTACCAGTTGTATTACGCCGAGGACGAGGTGCTCGCGCGCTTCGCTCTCAGCTCGGATGCGGCGTTCAACGAACTCCACGCCGAACTGAAAACGGCCTACGATACCCGGACCGAATAGGCCCGGTGCCGGTTGTCCTTAATGGGCCGCTTCATAGTCAACGACACTCCTTCGGGATCCAAAACCCTTGTATACACCGGTCCGCCGGAAATCAGGATCCACTCCGCCTACGATCCGTCGCGCGAAGCGGAGCGGGCCGCCGCCTCGTTTAATAGCGGCAGGGCCACCGCCAT
>JBFZEY010000329.1:0-2640 GCA_041306625.1 Spirochaetota bacterium
ATGGCGGTATCACAGCCTGCCGATTCTATAAACGACTCCCAGGTTGACACCGTAGGAGAGGATGGTTGCTTCCTCCCCGAGGCCGTATGAGCCATAGCGTCCAATTATGTCGAACAGCAGAATCCAGTCGCGGAAAAACATCCATCCAAGACCCGCCGTGGCCGCAAGCCCGGCCCCGCCGTCATAGTCCTTGTCCGAAGGCCCGGTTTCCAGGTAGAGTCCCAGTCCGGGAGAGAGGAAAAAGCTTTCGTTGAGCCAAAATGCGTACTTGCCGGTGATTGAGTAATGGAGGCGAAATGATGAGACCGCATCTTCCGAAGCGCCGGTGTTCACCGCCTGGAGCGAGAATTCGCCCATGATATTGCGCACCACCACGTCGAGGAGGAGCCCGCCCGAGAACCAGGTGCCCGTGGCGCTCTTCGATTCGCGGTGATCGACGACCCACTCGTTATAGTCGATCGATGCCGCTCCTCCGCCCAGCGTCGCGCCGATATAGGTGAAAAAAAGCTCCTGCTGTGCCGGGACCGGCATCGCCGTGGCCATAACGACGGTGATGATTGCCGCGCGGATTCCCGCAATAAAAAACCGGGGACGCTTTCGCCCGGTATGCCGCAAAGCGCTTGTGCCTTTATTCATCGCAAGTGTTTCCCGTGTTATTCGACATGACGCCTGCACGCGCGCTCCGCGCGACTTCCCCTCCCGGGCCGGGTCCGGAAGAAAGCCCCGCGGGGCCGGACACTGCCGCTTTTCTATTTAACATCGAGCGGATTCTTCACCAGCTGAGCGTTGGACGGCACGGAAAAGTCGAATATTCCCGGGGCCATGCTCTCCCCGGTCCTGACGTTCGAAAAGCTGATGGACATGCCGTCGCCGGCCTTGGTGAGCAGCACGATTTTCCGGGGAAGGAAGCTTCCATCGAGGACCAGCGTTACGTCCGAGTACCCGCGTTCGCTGTTCTTGAGCTTTATCGTGTATCCGGAAGGGCCCTGGGCCGTGAGGATGGCGAGATAGCCGCTGACCAGCCCCGCAAGCCCGCCCGATCCCCCGCGAGCGAGGTCCTGGACGCCGCAAATATTGCTGGAAGAGTCGAAGACCCACAGCCTCCTGCCGTTGGAGGAGAGGATTCGTCCCGAGGGACTCGTGAATTTAACCAGCAACCTTCCCGGTGCCATGTATTTGAAATTACCGCTGTATCCCTGCCCGCTCTGGTACATCCAGGAGATGGTGCCGCTCATTGTGCCGACGCCGTTCATGCGCGCCTGGAATTTTCCGACCGCCTCATCCCCCGTAAGCGCCGACACGGCCTGCGCGTGGGTCAGGCACGCGGCACACGCGAGAATGGCAAATATCCGTTTCATCGTTTCAGTGTCCCCATATATAGTACGTTTTTAGGTTGAAAAAAGTAAAAAGAAAATTTACTTCCGTTAAAAAATAACGGGCTTTCCGAGGATTCCGCATCCCGGCATCTACGAAGCTGTTCCTTGTCAAACAGCATCCGGAGACACTTTTTAGGAATGATTTATCTAAATGCAATACAATTTCCGTGCCGCTTTTCTCTTGATTGCCCGCCGGGGGTGGGCTACAGTTGGTTCAGCGGGAAAGGGAGGGCCTATGATTGCGCGGCTTTTCAGTGAAAACACCGATATCGAGGCGTTCCGTGAGAGGGTCGCCGCCCTGAAGGGCGATTTTCCGTTCGAAAAGGACGACATGACGGCCCTGGGGGATGTTTATTTTGAGCGTTTCCCCGACTGCTTCTCTAACCGCAACTGCCAGGATGTCACCCTGGGCTACCGGATGGTGCGCATCTGCATCATCGAGAAGCTCGTAAACCGCTGCCCGGCCGGATCGATCGCGCCGCTGCGCGACCTGTTTTACGACGTCGCCGCACTCCAGCCGAAGGTCGAGCGGCTTGTGCGGGATATCGGTCGCGAAAGGGCGCTCGAATGCCACCGCTTAATGGAGGATGAGCTGGCCGCCATCCAGCACGTCATCGACTCGCTTCCCGTCGGCATGATCAAGGAGCGCTTCATCGGCGGCATAAGCTACATTCACAATGCGATGTACCTTGTCAAGGGCGCCATCGACAAGTCCCCGTCCGCATAACGCTCCCGGCCCGGCGGGCCTCAGTGTTCGCCGCGGACCCATCGCAGCAGCTCGCCGGCCGCCTCTTCGGGGCCCTGCATCTCGTACCCGGAGATCCCCAGCCGCGTGCGCATCTGCCCGACGAACACTCCCCGGTTGAAAAAGGCGTTGAAGAATATCATTGCCAGCCGGTCGTGGGTCTCCCTGTACTGGGGAGGCCCGAAGATGTTCGCGAAATACGAATGGACGATGCCGGTGGACGTTGTCGTGCCCTTGCTCATCACCATGCCCTCGCGGAATACCGTAAACGCGCGTTCGACGTCGGAAAAACGCTCGATGATGGGATGGTCGTCGTCCACCTGCTCGTAGTTGTTGGCGTAGAGCACCATGTCGACCCGGTGGCCTTTCATGATGGTGTCGCAGGTCGTGACGGGCAGCACGATTCGGGCGTTGACCTGGGCGGGGCTCATGATAATGGAGCGGTCGATCTGGCCGAAGGCGTAGCCGGGCTGCAGGTCGTCGAGGCGCAGGAATGCG
Source organism: Spirochaetota bacterium (assembly GCA_041306625.1). GTDB lineage: Bacteria > Spirochaetota > UBA4802 > UBA4802 > UBA5368 > MVZN01. The sequence continues at coordinate 2,620 of JBFZEY010000329.1, forward strand.
CCGATCTCGGTGCCGTAGCCG
>JBFZEY010000330.1:0-3219 GCA_041306625.1 Spirochaetota bacterium
ATGGCGGCATCCTCGAAAGTGTCCAGTCTGATTCTTCATCTACCGCTTGCGGACGGGTTGAGGGCCGGACTCTTCAGTCTTTCAGGTATACATTCTCCTGATTCATTCCAGAAAAAAACCGGGCACATCGTTGTCGTCGGTTATGGAATTAACGGGAAAAACGTCGCCCGGGCCGCCGCGATTGCCGGGATACCGTATCTGATAATAGAGATGAATCCCGACACGGTCCGTCGCGAACAGGAGCGGGGCGAGCATATCATTTTCGGAAGCGCCGACCAGGAGGCGGTGCTGGAGTACGCGGGCATCACAGGGGCGCGGGTGCTCGTCATCGCCATCGCCGATCCCGCGGCGACCCGGCAGGTGACGGTGGTCGCGCGCAAGAGCAATCCGGACATTTATATCATAGCGCGCACACGCTATCTCCAGGAGGTCCAGCCGCTCTATGATTTGGGCGCCGACGAGGTTATCCCGGAGGAATTCGAGACCTCGGTCGAGATATTCACACGCGTTTTAAAGAAGTACCTGGTGCCGCTTGATGAGATACGGCGCTTTACGCAGGATATTCGTTCCGGGGGGTATGAGCTATTGCGCGACATGCGCGATTCGGCGCGCTCCTGCGGCGATCTATCGTGCTACCTCGCGGGCGAAGAGGTGGCGGCGCTGCGTGTGTCCGCGGACTCGATGTTCGCGGGGAAAAGCCTTGCCGAGATTAAAATGCGGAAAGATTACGAGGTGGCCGTCGTCGCCGTGCGAAGGGAGGCGGCGGTGATCTCGAACCCAGACGGGGATACGCGCATCCTCGCAGGAGACGTTCTCATCGCGTTCGGAACTCCCGACAGGGTGGCGGCCGTTGCCGCGCTGTTGAATCCCGCGGAGTTACGATAACAGCATTCCGTCTTTCCAGGCAGGTGGATGGAAAGTATTTGATTTTTCGAGGTGATTGATATATGTCGTCTGAAAAATGTACGCCAAGTGGTGTGGGATCGGTTTGATCAAATTATGCTGGACTCGGCGGGCGAAACGCCGTCAAGGTAAACCATATTACCGGAGGAAATTAAATGAAGGGTTACAGTCACGGGACGGGGACGTTTATCGGCAAAGGAGGTATAGAAATATATTTCCAGGCCTGGATGGTCGAGAAGCCCAGGGGCGTCGTGGTTATCTCGCACGGTGTCGGTGAGCATTCCGGAAGGTACGCAAACCTCATTGAAAGGATGCAGGGAAGCGGGGTAAGCTTCTACGCGCTCGATCACCGGGGACACGGCCGCTCCGGTGGCAACCGGGGGCATGTCGTGTCCTTTATGGAATACATCCAGGATCTAAAGGTTTTCATTACCCAGATAAAGGACCAATACGGATCCCTGCCCGTGGTGCTCCTAGGGCATAGCCTCGGCGGAGTCATCGCGATGAAGTATGCGCTGACCCACCCTGCAGACTTAAGGGCGCTCGTTCTCTCTTCGGCGGGGCTCGTCCTCTCCGTTAAGGTCCCCGAGTGGAAGAAGAAGATGGGGCTGTTCTTTTCGCGCCATATCCCCGCGTTATCGATGCGAAACGAACTCGACGCCAATGACCTCTCGCACGATCGCCTGAGTGTCGATGCCTACGTAAAAGATCCGCTGGTCCACGACAAGGTGACGGCCCGCTGGTATACTGAATTTATCGCGGCCGGGGATGAGTGTCTAAGACGTGCGTCCGAACTGCGGATGCCGCTGCTCGTGATCCACGGGAAGGCGGACAAGATGGTGGACTACCGGGGCAGTGAACGCGTCTACGCGGGCGTGTCCACGCCGGCGAAGGACAAGGAGCTCCACATCTTTTCCGGGTTGTATCATGAGACCATGAACGAGACCCCGCCCGAGCGGAAGAAAGTGCTGGATGCCGTGGCGAAGTGGATCGCTGCGCACCTCGGAGCCCGGCCGGCCGGTGCCGCCGGATCCGCAAAGACGGTTAAGAAAGCGAAAACAGCGAAAAAAACCGTTTCGAAAACGACGAGGAAATCGCCGGTGAAAAAGGCGGCCGCAAGGCCGGCGAAGAAAAAGGCCCCGGTTAAAAAGACGGCAACCGCGAAGAAAAAACCGGCGAAGAAAAGATAAGCGTTTTATCAAAAGCCCCAAATAAAAAAGCCGGGTGGGAGTGCCCGGCTTTTTGAATGATACTGCGATGCTGGCTCTGGACTTATCGTAACAACTGCAGAACCGTCTGCGATTTGGTGTTCGCCTGCGCGAGCATTGCCGTCGCGGCCTGGGTGAGAATCTGGTAGCGTACGAACGACGACATCTGCTCTGCCATGTCGGTATCGCGGATGCGGCTTTCGGATGCCTGCACGTTTTCGTAGGCGTTCATGAGGCCCTTCGCCGCGTGCTCAAGCCGGTTGTAATACGCGCCAAGGTCGGCCCGCTGCTTGGAGATGATGCGCAGCGCCTCGTCGGCTATGCCGATGACCGAGTTAGCCTTGCCGGGCGTCGAAATCGAAATAAAAGTGAGCACGGTGGGATTACGCAGTCCCAGCGCCGCCGTGGTCATGGTCTCGATGAAAACCCGCTCGCGCTGGTGCATGTTCGGACCCATGTGGAACCACATCGACGCCGTCGGGTGCAGGCGCGCAAACGATCCGGTGAGCAGCTTCATTTTGTTGAATTCCGCCTGCGAGGAGATGCGGTCGATTTCGTCGACGAGTTCGGAAATCTCCACCTGTATCTGCTGGCGGTCTTCGGGGGTATAGATGCCGTTGGCCGACTGTACCGCGAGCACACGTATGCGCTGAAGTATGTCGTGGGTCTGCTGCAGGTACCCTTCGGCGGTCTGGATCATGGACATGCCGTCTTCGGTGTTACGTTCCGCCTGGCGGAGGCCGCTTATCTGTGAACGCATCTTTTCGGATACGGCAAGTCCGGAGGCGTCATCACCCGCCTTGTTGATCCGCAGGCCCGAGGACAGCTTCTCGATGTCCTGAGTGATATTCCAGTCGTGGAATTTAAGTGTACGATGGGCGAATATCGCGCTCACGTTGTGGTTTATGATCATATCGTTCCTCCTTGAATTTTCAGCTATCGTCCCTGATAGCAGCTATGGATAGAGTTGTTGCAAACCCTGGTAACATCCGGGTATTTTCCGCCGACGGCGGGTTATACCTTCGCGTTCTCCAGTTATGCAAAACGTCTAGTGCTCATAGTGATCATCCTGAAGGTCGTCAGTTTAAAAAATATATTAGAGATCGAT
>JBFZEY010000331.1:0-4114 GCA_041306625.1 Spirochaetota bacterium
CATCCGGAGACAGCGGCCACGTCGTTAATCGAGCGAGCCGGACATGGAATGCGTGCGGCCCTTTGGAAAAATATTTACTACCGCCCTTGTTGTCGAAATGCGTGCTGACAGCGAATGAAGCGATAGTGATATAAACTGAAAAGATAATATTAATATTTATTATATAAAACAGTTTTTTACTTGCAAAAAAATATAATATGTTTACAATACTTTCCAAAATGCATTCGCGAATGTCCAGCCTCGTTAATTAATTGACACGACGTTCGCGGTTGCTTCGGGGTTATGGACCCCGGGAAAATATAAAAAAGGGGTGGTGCGTTAAATGAAAGGTAAATCGGTAAAGCAGTTGACGGCGGAAGGAAAGAGAAGGGCGATCAAAATCAGGAAGCTCGATAGCGAGCTGAAGAGGGAAAAGGCTGCTCTTGCCAAGGCACAGAAGGACCTGGTTGTGGCAAAGAAGGCCGAAGTCGCTGCGAAGAAAAAGAAAGTAGCGAAAAAGCCCGCGAAAAAAGCCGTTAAAAAGTAAACCATACCCGAAAGAAAACGAAGAACCAACGAGGGGAGAAATGAGGCTCCCCTTCTTGTTTTGGGTCGCAATCGAGCGGAAACGTCCAATAAAATAAAGTGAAGTATTTTATAGCGGAATTCGATAGGTATTGTGAGGGCGTATCTCGAATGGCGGGCCTCTCCCGGGAGGTCGCGGCCCGCTGCCACGGGAGTTCGCGAAAGCGCCTGCGCGCGAATAACGGCTTCGAGCCGGGAGCGGCGTGATAAGGAGACGGTTGTGGCAGAGTTCAGGGAAAGAAAACCGCGGTCGTTCGATGATGTCAGGACCCTCCCGGACATCATTGAGATGCTCAAAACCCAGTTCCACAACAGGAAGCTCAATATAAAATACTCCATCGACAGGATGGAAGCCAAGGTCAACGAGTATCTTGAGGACAACACCGTGATGCTCGTGACCGATCAGGAGTTCACACCGGAGAATTCCATCACCGTCTATGGCCTTCTTGACAAGTATTTCGAAATCGACCTCAAGGTGGTGGAAACGAGGGGGCCGGGATACTTCAGGTGCAGTATCGTCAGCATGAGAAAGGCCTCGCGCGGCAGGAGGGACCTGCGCTTCAGGGTAAGCCCCGAAAAGGTAATCGCCACGAATTTCAAAATTTCCAAGCATACCATCGATATCACCAATTTCACGATACCCACGGGCATAAAGGTCATTATCGAGCAGTTCCAGTCCCAGCACTCAAAGCTTGCCGATATCTTCAAGGTGGATGTTTTTCAGCCTGGCGACCCGATAATCGACCGGGTAAAACGGAGCCAGAAGACCGTTCATATTGAAGATTTTTCAAATTCGGAGTCACTGAAACCGGAAAACGATAACTTTATGGACCTGGAAGAATTTCTGGGAAATGAGGCTGATCAGTATCTGAAAAAGGGGATAGAACGCGGCTATAAATCGCTTATCATCTCTCCGGTAACCTATATAACCCCGGCGGACCAACCGATTCCCTTCGCCTATATTCAGGCCATCTCGAAGAAAGACATTCTTACAATAGAAAAAGTGCTCGAGATAAAGGAACTGGGGTTTTCACTGATGGATCGTATCAGGGACGCCAATACCCTGATGGTGCCCGTACACCAGCAAATCGTCGATATAAGCCTGGGGGGGGCGAAGCTCTTGCTCTCTGACGAAAACCTCAAAAAGTACGTCATACACTCCAAGGGGTTCGTTTTTGACGTCGTCTTCAAGCTGCAGGCGCCCATCACCATCTACGGCGAAGTGAAATTTACCTTCTCTGATAGCGCGGGCAACATGTTCGTGGGGGTCGATTTCGCGGGCAATTCATCGAGGAAGGACGAGATGAAACGTTTTTACTCGATCATCAAGCCCATGGAGATCGAGTATAAAAACAGGCTTATCAAGGAAATGAAGCAGAAAAAATGATTATTCCTTCCGCAACCCGTTTCTTTTCTCTTCCATGATTACTTCGGCATCCGACTTGCGCGCGTAAAATGGAACGACCGCTGTGAAGTCAGCGTATCGGTCCGGGTTCGTTGCGTATATATCCCCGACAATTCGGCAGGCGACGCTTCCCGAGGGGACGAAACCCGCAAGCAGCGTGCATTCGGGAATGTGTGCTTCGATCTCAGAGCGGTACTTTTCGGCCCCGTCGCCGACGGCGAAAGCGCGTTTACCGCGAGCGGGGGGTGTCAGTCGGGCGATCTCGTAATCACCCGGGGGCATCACCTCGACCGGGGATAACGGATCGTCCGAGAAGCGGTAGAGCGCGCCGAACACGCGGCCCTTCTTCGCGTCGAAGGCGACGAGTACATATTCGCCGGGAGCCGCCGCGACCGAAGCTGCGTAGAGGAGCTGTGATTTCACCGGGACAAGGGGTCTGCCCAGCGCCTGGGCCAGCATGCGCGCGGTGCTTACGGCGATCCGGATGCCGGTGAAGGAACCGGGACCCACGCCAACGCCGATCAGTTCGATGTCGCGTATGCCGATGCCGAGCTCGCCGAGCGCCGCGTCGAGGTTCGCGAACAGCGTTACCGAATGGGAAACGCGCGACGCCGCCGTACGGTCCGAGGTCCTCCCTCCCGAGGAGGCGGCGAGAAGCTCGGTGGAGGTGGCGGTTTCAATCACCAGGGTATTCAATGCTGATTTTCCTTTCATTATCGCCGTGGTATTCCATGAATATGACTATGGTCGAATCCGGGAGCAGCCCCTCGGCGCGCTCGGCCCATTCGATTACGGAAACACCGTCGCCCTCCCAGTATTCATCGAAACCGAGCGTATCGAACTCGGCGGTTTTCTCTATGCGGTACAGGTCGAAATGGTACAGCGGCATACCGCCGTCGTAAATTTCGAGCAGGGTGAACGTGGGGCTGGTGATGTCATCGGTTATGCCCAGCCCCCTCGCGATCCCGCGGGCCAGTACGGTCTTCCCGCTTCCAAGGTCGCCGTGGAGCGCGAAGACGGTTCCACGACGCGCGCTTTGTCCGAGCTCTTTACCGAGGCAAAGACTCTCCTCCTCTGAGCGGCTTATCAGGGTTCTGCGTCGCATGCTTAACTCAAGACGCGGGGGTCGTCTCTTTTTCAAGTCTTTTTATAAAAGCGACGATATGCGCGGGCGGGTCGATTCCAAAGCGCATGGGCCTCCCGGTCACGGGGTGGGCGAACTCGAGGTATACGGAAGCGAGCAGCAGATGGGGTACGCGGTATTTTTCCCACTTTTTCGAGTAGATGGGGTCGCCGACGACCGGGAGCCCCGTTGAGGACAGGTGCACCCGGATCTGGTGCGTACGTCCGGTGTGGATGAGAATGTCGAAGACCGAAAAGACGCCGGAATGAGCGTGATAGACCTTTTTTAAAAACAGTTCGGTGACGGCCGCCCTGCCGTCTTCGCGGATGCTCATTTTGTGCCGGTATTTGGGGTGCCTGCCTATCGGCGAATCGATGATCATGTGTTCAGCCCGGGGTTTTCCCGCGCTGACGGTGAGGTAGCGCTTTACGACATTCCTGCCGGCGAACGCCTCGGATAAAAACCGGTGGGCCTGGTCGGTCTTGGCTATCACCATCACTCCCGCCGTGTCCTTGTCCAGACGGTGCACGATTCCCGGCCGCTCCACGCCGCCTATCGACGAAAGGTCGCGAAGATGATGGAGCAGGGCGTTGACCAATGTCCCGTCGCGGTTGCCCGGGCCGGGATGAACGACCAGCCCGGCGGGCTTGTTGATGACGGCGAGCTGGCCGTCTTCATACAGAATGTCGAGCGGAATGTCCTGTGGCTCGAGGTCCAGTTTTTCCGGCTCGGGAAAGGTGATCGATACGGCGTCATCGGTTTTAAGCCGGTAGTTGGGCTTGACATGCCCGCCGTTGACGGTGATGTGGCCGTGCCGGAGGAGGTTCTGTATAAGGCTGCGCGAAAGATCCATCTCTAGGGACTGCGAAAGGAAGCGGTCGATCCGCTCTAGCTCGCCTTCGCCGGGTATGATGATTTCGATGGGTTCGCCGCGCATTGGTTCAGCGGACCGGTATGGTACGCCGCGCTCTGCTCGCAACGCGACGAAATTGATTATATATTGACTTTCGTATTCGTCAATT
>JBFZEY010000332.1:0-4468 GCA_041306625.1 Spirochaetota bacterium
GCCTCTGGAGCCTGTCGCGGAGCTCCCTTGTTTTCTGGTCAGGAGAATGCTCAAGCTCGTAGGAGCGCACTTCCACGTCCAGTATCTTTAGCTGCGCATTGTCGTCGGCCCTGGCCCTTACGGAATCATCCTGGATCAACGATGGCAGGTCCCGGAAAACCAGATCGTAAACGCCGGCCTCTTTCAACCGGACCTCGCCCCTCCGCGCGACCAGGGCCCTGTCGTGGTAGACCATAACCCGGTCGATCCGGGTGGGCACCGTAATGGATTGAGGGGTTTCGCCCGTACCGGTTTCAGAGATGGCGAGGGCCGCAATGACGCATGCGACGAGGGACGCAAGATATCGCTTCATCTGGACGCTCCTTCCTGCAAAACGTTCTCCCGGAACGCCCCGCGTATTTCGGGACGCACGGTCGTTTAATCAGACACCCGTTCGCGACCAAAGTCAAGGATTATCGTTCCCCGGACCCGTGCCGGGGCTACTTACATCATGGTAAATTTCTTGACTATCGCCCGTCCGTGGTATCCGCTGTGCCGGATGGACCATGTCTGAATCGGACAACCGGAGGAGATCGATGAAAACCAAGGCACGGATCGGAATCACCGCAGCCGGCGTCGTGTTTCTGCTCGCGGGCATGCTCTTCGCCTTTACGCGCCTCAGCGGGCCCTTCCCCCTTCCCCTGTGGCTGGTGTACCGCCTGATGGTCTGGCAGGCGTATTCCGAGATGCAATGGAACGGCAAGGGCACGCTGCTCATCCATATGCAGCCGGACGACCTGGTGCCCCGTGGTGAGAATGTCCGGCTTCTGCCGCCGTTTAAAAGCGCCCTTCTGGAGGGCCCCCGCTCTCTGCTCGTCTATCTCCCCCCGGCTTACGACAAAAACCGGGCGAAACCCTATCCTGTCATCTATGCCTTTCACGGATTCGGGGACCGGCCGAACAGTTTCGTGGTCGCTCTTCTGCCGTACATAGAAAAGGCAATACTCGCGAAAACCATGCCGGCCAGCGTTGTCGTCATGCCGGATTTTTCGCTCACCGGAAACGGAAAGACTCCGGCCGGATACCCGACCGACGGCAGGGCGGGAAGCTGGTATATCAACAGCAACCTCGGGCGGTTCGAGGACCACTTTTTCCGCGAGATCGTCCCGTTCGCGCAGACCTCTTTCAGGATATCCACGTCACCCGGGGCGACCGCGATCATCGGAAGTTCCATGGGCGGTTTCGGCGCGCTCTATTACAGTATAACGCATCCCGCATTCGCGCATCACGTCGCCGCGGTGTATCCCGCCGCCGATCTGCGATACGGCGTCGGAGGAAGCCGGCTCGCCGATTACGATCCCGCCCTATACGCGCCGATAGAGCGCGACGATCCGGCGAGGGTGATGATGGACGGCGAGCTTGCCGGCACGCTCGGGGTCGGCGAGGAGTTCTTTTACTACCCGGTATTCGACAGCGACCGCGTTCCGGGGCCCGTATGGAAGGACGACAGGCCGGTATGGGAAAGGTTGCGCGACGTGAACCCCGCGGACATTCTCGCATCACGGCGCATCGATCTGCGGGGCATCGAATATTACATATTCGCCGGCGACCGCGACCAGTTCAATTTCGACGCGCACCTTCCGCTCGTCCTGCCCCTCCTCGAAAAGGCGGGGGCGCGGGTAAAACCCGAACGGACCATCAGACCGGGGATGCGGCACGGCTGGTGGCAAAAGGAAGACAACGAACACAAGCAGGCCCTCATCCGCTGGCTGGCGGCCCGCCTCAACGGAAAGCCGCAATGACGACGCGAGCGTGCCGGGCCCGGAGCGTCGAAAGGGCGCCCTAGCGCCTGTTTGACCTGCTCCAGATCTTGTTCTCTTCCGCCGCCTTTATGAGCTCCTCCCTGAAATCGGGATGCGCGATCGAGATGAGCTTCTCCGCCCGCATCCACAGCGGCGCGAGCTTCAGGTTCACGCAGCCGTATTCGGTCGCGATGAACTGGGCGGTCTGCCTCGGCACGGTGACCGCGGTGCCGGGCTTGAAGCTGGGCACTATGCGCGAAATCAGTTTCCCGTCCGACAGCGTGTAGGTGGAGGGAAGACAGATGAAGCTCTTTCCGCCCTTCGACCAGAACGAGCCCAGCACAAAATCGAGCATGCCGCCGTTACCCGATATCTGCTGGAACCCGTTGCTCTCGGCGTTCACCTGCCCCATGATGTCGACCTCGATGGCCGAATTGATCGACACGAAATCGTCGATCGACTTGATGACGTCGAAGCTGTTGGCGTAGCCCACGTTGTACGATGCGAGCGAGGGATTGTTGTGTATCCAGTCGTACAGCTTTCTGCTGCCCAGCGCGAAGGTGTAGACGGTCTTCCACCTGTCCGCGTTTTTCCTTGAATTGTCGAGCCTGCCCGAAAGCTCCATCTCCATGAACGCGTCGACGAGCATCTCTGTATGGCCGCCGAGGTTCCTGAGGTCGCTCTGCGCGATCATGTGCCCCAGGGTGTTCGGCATGCCGCCAATGCCGAGCTGGATGCAGCATCCGTCGTAAAGATACTTGAACACGTGCTCCGCTATCTTCTTCTCGACTTCCGTCGCCTCCATATTCGGAAGCTCGAACAGCGGCTCGTTGTCGCCCTCGACGATGTAATCGACCTGTGATACGTGGATAGACTCCCTCGCGCCGCCGAGCGCCGTCGGCACGTTCTTGTTCACTTCGACGATCACCTTGTGCGCCTTGCACCATCCGAGCATGCACGCGTTGCTGATGCCGAAGTTGAAATACCCGTTTTCATCCATCGGCGCGGTTCGCATGATATGCACATCCTGAAGGCGAATACCGGTCTTGTGCGGATCGTACTCGTGAAGCGGACCGCGCAGGTGCTCGGTCTGCCAGTCCGTTTCGCCGAAATGCAGCGGCGCGTACGAAACCCTGTCGGGATACTGCATCTTCATGATCCGTGTAAGCAGAGAGAAATGGAAGTCGCCATAGGTGAAGGCCTCGCCGTCCGGGTCCTGGGTCAGCACCTCGGGAACGGGCGGGATCGTAACCGCGCCGTAGATCTGGACGTCCCTTAGCTCCCCTTTCCTCTTCGCCAGCGCGGTATCGCACTTCACCGGCTTGCCGTTAAAGAAGGCGTACGTGATCCAGTCGCCCGACTTGACGCATCCGACCGCCTCGTCGGCGGTGCGGAGCTTGTCCCTGTACTGCTTCATGGCGTCTTTTTTCGAATGATAGTCCATACCGCGTTCCCCCTCTATCGATAAGTGCTATTGTATAACCGGCGCCGTCACCGGGAGCCTCTCCCTGAATAAACGTACTGGCCGCGGAAACGGGCGCATGCCGTCCCTCCCGATGTTCGTTCGCATGCTTTCGAGATCTGCCGCGAGCGGTTCGACCGGGACGACGGCAAGCCCGTCCATTCGGCGGTTTACTTCTCTTTTCATCCTTTCTTGTATGGACGTATTCCCGCTCATAACGCACCGTTCGGATTACGGACGGACGCTGGTGTAAAAACAAATATATGTCAATAAAAATTATACTAATAAATATAAAACTTAATAAATAGTAAAAATATATAATGAATAAACAGGCCTGTTGCGTAACTGCCAAGAAAATGTCATCCTGAGGAGGCCGCAGGCCGACGTGGCGATCGCAAAAGACGACAGGTATTTACCAAAAAACCAAATGCTTTATGGGATTGCCACGCCCCTATACGGCCGGGGCTCGCAATGACACGCAATAAAGCGACAACTCCAATAGTTACCTGCCGCGGGCGAGTGCATCGAGGCCTCCCGCGGGCTTTACTCATCGCGTATAAATTTTGGATTGACTATTCAATTTAAGGGCCGTTATTACCCATTATCGAAATGAAAACCGGCGCAATCTTCGTAACAGGGAGCAGGCCCCATGGAAATCATCATCGCGCGTGACTACGAGGAAATGAGCAAGATATCGGCGGACATTATCGCGTCGCAGATCAGGAAAAAGCACGACTCCGTCCTCGGCCTCGCGACGGGCGACACCCCGCTTGGCACCTACAAGGAACTCGTGCGGCTCCACCGGGAGGAGGGTCTGGATTTTTCCAAGATCAAGTCCTTCAACCTTGACGAATATCACGGGCTCGCGCCCCTGCACCCCAACAGCTACAACTTTTTTATGCAGGAGCATTTATTCAAGCACATCAACACGATACCCGCCAATGAATTCGTGCCGCAGGGCAATACCGAAGATCCGGAGGAATTTTGCGCCTGGTACGAGCGCAAGATCCAGGAGGCGGGAGGAATCGACCTGCAGGTGCTGGGAATCGGCAGAGACGGCCATATCGCCTTCAACGAGCCCGGCTCCTCCCTGGCGAGCCGCACGAGGGTGAAGGCGCTGGTCAGCAAAACCATCGAGGACAACGCGCGCTTTTTCAGCAGCATTGAAGATGTCCCCCGCTTCGCCATCACGATGGGGGTCGGGACGATACTCGACGCCCGCCGA
>JBFZEY010000333.1:0-2843 GCA_041306625.1 Spirochaetota bacterium
GACTACGCGCCTCTCGACCCCTCCGCGGCAAAGGCGGGGGACCGCGTGTTCATCGTGTCGCTCGAAAAGGAGGCGGTGGTGGAGAGCATCGATATAGACGGCGCAAGCGCGGAGCTGCGACTCGGCAATTCAATCCGCGCGCGCTTTAAATTCCGCGACATACTCGCGCGACCGGATGGAGGCGCGCCCGCGCCGTTCCCGAAAAAGGGCACCGCAAAAACCGGAAGACAAGAAACCCCGGCCGCGCTGAAGCCGGTGCCGCTGACCGTGCAGACGAGCTACAATACCAGCGACCTCCGGGGGCTGCGCGTCGATGAGGCGCTGGATCGGATGGAACGCGACCTGGACCGCATGGTGCGCTCGGGCATCCATTCGGCCGTCATCATTCACGGGCATGGTACCGGAGCGCTGAAGGAGGCCGTGCGCGCGCAGCTCGCCCGGTCGTCCTATGTCAGCGATTTTCGTTCGGGCGAATACGGCGAGGGAGGCGACGGCGTTTCAATCGCGCTGCTCAGGGAGTGAGCATGCCGTTGCCGAGCGGCACGCGAGTATCGTTGCCTCGTACGGGGCAAGGTCCGTGCGAAGACCGTCAAGCGTGGAAGCGGCGTGGCGGTGCGTCGACAACAGCACATTCCAGCGCTCGCTGTTATCAAGCGACAGCCGTTTACTGCGGGACGTGAAATTCAAAATGACCAGCAGCTTCTCCCCTTCGTACAGTCTGTACCATGCCACCACGCCGCCAGACGCCTTTTTCGCCTGGACCCATTCGCCGTGTGAAAGCGATCGCTCGCGTCGCCGCAGTGCGATCAGGTCTCGATAAAAATTAAGCAGCGAGCCCGCGTCCTCCCGCTGGGAATCAACATTCACGGCCGCATGGTCGGAGTTAACCGGAAGCCATGGCTTGCCCGTCGTAAAGCCCGCATTCGGCCCGCCGCTCCATTGCATCGGGGTTCGCGCACCGTCCCTTCCGCGGTAAAAGGGCCAGTACTTTTTACCGGCCGGGTCCTTTATGTCGCGCCTTCGGATTTTTCCTTGCGACATGCCGATCTCCTCCCCGTAATAGATGAAGGGCGTCCCCTTGAGGGTCAACAGGAAAGCCGCCGCCACACGGGCTCGGGCCAGGGTATGGGCACCGGAACGGTAACGACCGGCATGTCGCGGCTGGTCGTGGTTGGAGAGGACATGGCAGGGCCAGCCGTCCTCGGGAATGAGCGCTATCCACTTTCTGATACTTTTTAAAAACTTGCGGCCGCTCCATCCCGAATAGAGAAGGGAAAAATCGAATACGAGATGCAGCTCGTCCAGTCCATCCCCAAGGTAGGATGCGGAGAGCTCCGGGCTCCCCGGGGGCGGTGAAAAAACCTCGCCGACCGCCATACGCTGAGGATAGGAATCGAGAAGCGCGCGAAACTCCTTTAAGACGCGGTGGGTGCGTTTCCGGTTGCGGTCGAATACATGCTCCTGGAGATCGTACGGCCGCGGGGCGTAACTCAGCCCCCATACGTAGGGATTGTCCCTGAACCTCTTGTCCTTTACATACCAGTTGACCACGTCGAGCCTGAATCCGTCGACGCCCCTTTCCAGCCAGTAGGCGACCTCCCCGAACATGGCTTCCTTAAGCGCCTCGTTACGCCAGTTTACGTCCGGCTGTTCTTTCAGGAACGAGTGCAGATAGTACTGTCCGGTCTCCTGGTCCCACTCCCACGCACTTCCACCGAAAGCCGCACGCCAGTTGTTGGGCGGACGTCCCTTTACGCCATCGACCCAGATATACCAGTCACGCTTCGGGTTGGAGCGCGATGACCGGGACTGCACAAACCATAGATGCAGGTGCGAAGTGTGGTTGATGACCAGATCCATAACGACACGGATGCCGCGCCGGTGCGCATCCGCGACCAAACGGTCGAAATCGCGATTGGTTCCGAAGAGCGGATCTATCTTTCGAAAGTCGCTGATATCATACCCGAAATCGTACATCGGCGACCTGTTGACCGGGGAAAGCCACAGCGCGTCGACGCCGAGCCATTCCAGGTAATCGAGTTTCTCTATAATGCCGCGGATGTCGCCGACTCCGTCCCCGTCTGAATCGCAAAAGCTCCGCGGATATATCTGGTAGATAACGCCATGTTTCCACCAAAGCCTTTCGTCCGGCATGATCACTCCCTTGTCTTCAAATCAATTTCCCGTACCGAAAATCAGAGAACGCCGAAACGCGCCATCTCGGCACGGATCGACCGGTACAGGTCCGCGGTCCAGCGCGGCGAACCCGCGGGTGGTGTATACCCGTTCATCGGCGCGCCTGGAGCGATGATGACACGCATATTTTCCGTTCCGGCGCGCACCGCCAGCACGAATAATTCCTCAACCGCCGCATCGCCGACGGCGAGGCACCCGACCGAGTAGTCACCGCCGTGTATATGGATGTCGCCGCCCGGGTCGGCCCGGCCGTCACGCGCGGCCATCGCCAGGTCGAAGTCGTTCGGATAACCGATGGCGAGCGACATGTGGTAGGTGCTGTCCGGGTTCAGGCCGGTGACCGGATACACCCCCTCCGGCACCTGGCGATCCCCCTCGCGAAGCTTGGGCCCCTGGACGCCGCTCGCCCCGAGGATCGGATATGATTTGATGAAGACGAACTTCCCTCCGCGAAGGGCATGGAGCTCGAGCCGCTTTTCCTTTTTATAGGCGAGCAGGAGTACCCGCCCCGGGGGATACTCCACGCCGGCCCCGCGGAACGCCTCCTTGATCGCCGGCTCGACTTTCGCCGAAAGCCCGGCGGCCGCGCGCCGCGCGCGCTGAAGCTCCGGCGCGCATGAAAGAGCGCACACGGCGACTGCCGCCGC
>JBFZEY010000334.1:0-2770 GCA_041306625.1 Spirochaetota bacterium
TATTCCTGGACTCCGCCCTCAGCACGACCGACAGAAGCGACGATGAGCGGGGCAGGTCCCGTTCTACCGGCAACGGCATCGTTTGCGGAACACGGTTTTCCCATCCGCTGCTCTCCTTTTCTTTCGCGATAAAGCGAACATCCACGGAATTTAACGCTCCGTACCAGTCCACCGTCGGCGAGCGGTATCCGGAAAGGGGCTGCTTCCTCGAAGCGGAAGCACGGCCGGTTAGGGGGCTCGCCGCGGGCACGTCGTTCGCCTCCCAGAAAAAGCTCGTACCCGCGCCCGCAGACTCGGAGTTGCCCTACACGTCGAGGGAAAAATATTTCATCCGATATTCGGGCTCCAGGATCAGATCCGCGGAGCTTTCCGCCCGCCGGTATGAAAAGACGAGCCGCGGCGCGCCACTTTGTTCACGGCAGGCCGCCAGCTCCATAAAGCTGCGCATGCTTGAATTCCTTGACGCCGAGACATCCGTTCTGGGGCAGCGCAGCAAGCAGGGAGGCGGGGCCGTGATGGCGAAGGGAGGGCTCGCGATGGAAATCGTCCGAATGACCGCGCTATCGGTTCATTACGCGCGCACGCAAGTCACCGGAGGCGAACGGCTCTACGGCGTCATCTCGCCCCTGGCAAACTCGAGCATTCCCGGTATGTTCATAACGAGGACATCCGACATCATCGCCGCGCGGGTTATTGTCCGCGGCGGACGCTTCAGTCTCTCGGGCCGGTATCTCCACCAGTGGGCGCGCGGCGAAACCGTGCAAAGGCGGCTCGAGTTCGCCGCCTCGGGGACTTTTTAAAGATGGCGGATCAGGGCATTCGGCTCAGCGGCGCAGCATTCCCGGATAGACGATGAGGACCCAGCTCCCCGCCGGGGTCATTTTCATCTCGGCCTGAACATCTTCCGCGACGCCGTCGCGATAGACGAGCCTGCAGCGCACGAACGCGAAGGTGCCGCTGATCTTTTCGTCGCGGAGAAGCACCTCCCTGATGCTGCAGTCGCGCGTAAGCTTATTCCAGAACGCTTTCTTGCCGCCCGGGCTCCAGTCATCCGTTCCGCGCACTCTCATATTTTCGTCAAAATCAGCCACCAGCGTGTACGTTATGGACGATGAAACCTCATCGACCCTGTTCTGATTGGCCATGCCGAGTATATGCACGAGGGTCGACCCCGGCCCGTCCTTTGCCGGCGACACACGAAGCGAGCCGCAGCGCTCACGCCCACAGGAGAGCATGGCGACTGCAGCGAGAATGATTATGGGGCGCATTCGCATACTCGGAATAAACACCATAAAGCGCGCATGGTCAAGCGATTTGATGGTCCCGATCGCTCCCGAACGAATTAACTTGACATGCCTGTCGGGTCGCCGCTACCATTGCAGTTCGCGTGTTATCCACTACCACCGGGAGGATCCCGCACACATGACGAAGCCATCTCGGACAGCCGTCGCTTTGATCATCCTGCTTTTCGCCGCGTGCACGTCCCTGCAGGGGGATGAAGCGCCCCGGGAGATTTCGCTTCTTTTCTGCGGAGACGTTATGCTCGACTGGGGCATCCGCGAGGCCGTCGAAAAGGAGGGATACGGCTTCCCGCTCCGACGAATCCGCGGGTTCCTCTCCGGTTTCGACTACCGTTTCTTCAACATGGAGGGGCCGATCTCTGACAGAGGAGAGCCGCACGCCGACAAGAAATATATCTTCAACGTCCCCCCGGGCATGGTACGCGTGCTTGCCGAAGGCCGGCTCGATGGAGCGTTGCTTGCCAACAATCACATGTCGGATTTCGGAAATATCGCCCTCCTCGACACCATAGCGAACCTTTCGGCGGAAGGCATCCGCTGTGCGGGGGCAGGAATCGACGCCGAGACGGCCTCACTTCCCATACTGGTCTCGCGGGGAGGAATTTCCGTCGCCGTTTTCTCGTACACCAACCTCGGTTACAGGGATGCCTACGCGACGGCGTCAGCTCCGGGCATCGCCCGTGCGATCCTCGATTCGATGCGAAAGGATATCGAGCAGTTCAAACGCTTCACTGACTTTATCGTCGTCAACCTTCACTGGGGGGATGAATACACCAACTATCCGTCCGAGGACCAGGTCGAGATGGCCCGCGCGCTGATAGACGGCGGAGCGGACGCCGTTATCGGACATCACTCCCACGTCTACCAGGGGATTGAGGTATATCGCGACAGGCCGATTGTATACTCACTCGGCAACTTTCTTTTCGGGTCGATAAACGAGGACATCCGCGACAACATCGTTGTGGCGCTCAATTTCGGGAAGGAAGGACTTTCATCGATGCGGGTGTACCCCATCAGCGGGAACACCGCCTCGCACCCCTTCCAGCCGGCACGGCTTTCCGGCAGGGACGCGGAGAATGTATTGAACCATGTACTGGATATTTCCCACCCGCTCCGGTCGGACTTTTCGAAGAAGGCGCTCGTGGTCGATTCCTCGCTGCTCTATCGGTTCCCCGCCGACCCGAAGTAACGGCAGGACCAGGCCTCCTCAGTCCTCGAGCAGCGCCCTTATCACCTGCTCGGCGCCTTCGGCGCACACATCGACATTATACCCGCCTTCGAGAAACGCGATGAGCCGATCGGAGGAATGCCTTCGTGCCACCTCCTTGAGCATTTTGGTAAAACGGTAATACATGTCGCCGGTAAGGTTGATCGAGGACAATGGATCGTCGCGGTGCGCGTCGAACCCGGCGGATACAAGCACGACCTCGGGCCTGAAGCGTTCAAGCTCCGGAATCACCCGGTCGTTG
>JBFZEY010000335.1:0-2809 GCA_041306625.1 Spirochaetota bacterium
ATAACTCGATCGATTTCTCCAGCAGGGACAGGGCCTCCTCGGCGGCCGGCCTGTCCACCAGCAGGTTGGGCTTGAACTGCAGCACCGAACGGTCGAAGCCGGCGGGAAAGGCCCACAGGCCCGAATCGAACGCGCATGCCGTAACCAGGGCGCCACCCAGCGGGTTGTCGAACCTTAGCCCGATGATCAGCCCGTTCTGCCGTATTTCCAGGAGGAACGGATGGCGCGACTGTATCTCCCGCAACGCCCCGGCCAAAAAAGACGAAACCTCGCGCACGTTTGCGCCCACCTCCGGGCGCTGAATGATCTCAAGCACCTTCAGGGCGACGACACAGCCCAGTTCGGAACCGCCGAAGGTGGACGAATGGCCCCACCCGTCCTCGGGGAGCCAGGCACCGGCCTCCTTCGACAGGACCGCCGCGGCGATCGGGTAGATGCCGCCCGACAGGCCCTTGCCGGTCACCAGGACGTCCGGCTCGATGCCGTAGCCCCGGCAGGCCCACATTTCACCGGTCCGCATGAGGCCGGTCTGCACCTCGTCGGCGACGAGCAATGTCCCCTTCTCGACGCACATTTTTTTTATCGCGGGATAATACCCGGGCGAGGGCATGGGGAAGCCGATGGTGGCGGGTATGATCTCGCAGAGCGCCGCGGCGACGTCACCTCCGGCAAGGGCCTTCCTTACCGCCTCAGGATCGTTGAAGGGCACCCGTATGAATTCATCTTCGGGCGCCTCCGAAAGGAAAAACCGTGATTGCTCCGCATCTCCCGCCCTCAGGCCGATGCCGCCATGGCCGTGGTAGCAACCGATGAATGAGATTATTTTCCGCCGCCCCGTTGCCCGGCGCGCGGACCTGATCGCCACGTCGATTGCCTCGGCACCGGAGGCGGTGAATACGCAGTATTGCATGTCCCCGGGCACGAGCGACACAAGCTGTTCCGCAAGCCGCGTCCTGGCGACCGAAACGAAATGATGGTTGCCCATATCGTAATGATCCAGGGCCTCTTTCAGCGCCGCGATCACCTCGGGATTTCGATGGCCCAGGTTATAGGTGCCCCCGTTAATGTGGACGTCGAAAAGCCGGCGGCCGTCCAGGTCCCAGAAGTAATTGCCCTCCCGCCTTCCCATAACCGGGACCGCCCCCAGTTGCTTGAAAACGGCCACCCTGCCCGGGCACACATGCCGAACCGCAAGCTCGATAATACTCTCTTTATTGATTGAGTCCTGGTCCATCAGGCCATCCATAACAGCACCTCCGCCTTTTCCGGGTTCCCGCGCGCCTGCGTTCCGACTGTTTACAAAACACTGACGGATGATCGTTAAAATGTCAATATTTTTCAACGTTCGATCTAACTATTTCCGTCTAACGACAATTATCGCATGTCGCACATGCCGCGGGAAGATGTGCCGTCCTCATTCAATCCGGCACCGGTCCTTTTCTTGAAACGAGCCGTAAATCGCCGGGGATGACGAGTCCTTGCCTGAATCGGCGATTTCTTCCGGATCGACTTTACACGAGTTTCCGATGGCAAATCTGGAATCCGTTTTATGCGGCCCTCGGGCGGGCAATCACGCGTCTCACTCCATATAATTCACACGGTCGCCGGTGCGGAGAATACGGGATACATGAAAACCGCGGCGGAGACAACGGACACCCGGCTTCCGGCCGGTATACCCGGGCCGGCCGCGCCGCGTTCACCCCGCCCGCTCGATCAGCTTCAGCGCCGTCTCCTCGAGGATCTTCACCGCGAAGATGAGCATCGCGAAGCGCTCGTCCTTCGTCTGCTTGTGGTAATAACGGTAGTAGATCTGCTGGGCGATGACGGCCAGACGGAAGAGGCCGAAGCAGAGGTAATAATCGAAGCGCCCGACGGATATCCCCGACTTTTCCGCGTAGCGCGCCACGATCTCATCGCGCGTGAGCGCGCCGTCGATGTTCGTCGGCACCAGGCGCATGGCCTGGAATTCTTCGGGGTCGCTCTTCTCCACCCAGTAGGCGAGCGAACTTCCCAGGTCCATCAGCGGATCGCCGAGGGCCGCCATCTCCCAGTCGAGCACGCCGATTATCTTCAGCGGATTCGACGCATCCAGCACCACGTTGTCGAACTTGTAATCGTTGTGCACGATCGCATGATGCGGCGAGTCGGGCGGCATCTTCGCGGCGAGCCATTCCATCACCGCCTCGAAGTCCGGCGCGTCGGGGGTGCGGGCGTCGCGGTAGCGGCCGCTCCATCCATCCACCTGCCGGCGCACGTAGCCCTCGGGCTTCCCGAAATCGCCCAGGCCCACGGCTTTGTACTCGATCGCGTGAAGTTCGCAGTGCACGTCGACGAGCCGCTCGCAGAGGGCGCGGGCGTCCGCCGGGGCGAGCGTCATGCCCTTCGGAAGGTTCTTTCTCAGGATAATTCCCTTTATGCGCTCCATAACGTAGAAGGGACATCCCATCACCGATTCGTCCTCGGTGTAGACGAGCGGCTCCGGGCAGTAGGGAAAGACGGGCCGAAGCGCCTTCAGAATGCGGTACTCGCGCCCCATGTCGTGCGCGGTCTTCGCCTTCCTGCCGAAGGGCGGGCGGCGCAGCACCATCTCGCGATCGCCCACCGAGATCAGATAGGTCAGGTTCGAGAAGCCGCTGGGGAACTGTCCGACCTCGAGCTTCCCCGAAAGGCCGGGGATGCTGTCTTTAAGGAATTCCTCAACGCGCGCCAGGTCGATTTGCTCACCCTCGCGCACGGATGCCGCGCCGTCTATCAGGTCCATTCCGCTTCCCTCCGTCTCTTTTCTTCCCCGCCCGCTTTTCTCCGCCGC
>JBFZEY010000336.1:0-5143 GCA_041306625.1 Spirochaetota bacterium
GGCGCGCGCACCGCGCGCGCCCGTCCCGCCTCATCCAACTCGAAGAAACGCTCGATCGTCCCGGCAAGATAGGAGCCGCGTCCGCCGACGATGCGCGAAAGTACGAGCCGGGATGCCTCGAGAAAGAAGCGCTCCGCGAGCAACAGGTCGGCGGTTTTAAAGAAATCACGAAGCGCAGCCGGACCCGCCACGCCGGATTCGTCGTGGCGGCGCAGGGAGTCCGCATTTTCGGCGAGGGCCCTCTCTATCGAGAAAGGATCTCGCAGTATGCCGAGAACGCGCGACATGCGCCGCTGCAGGTTCAGGCGCTCCCGGGGCGAATCGACCGGCGATGCCGAAAGCGCGCGGCGGCACTTGTTCATTCGGGCCCCGAGCGCGGCGCGCACGGCGGTATCGCCCTCATTGCCGGCCGTAAGCTCTCCGGCGGAAAACCGGTGCGCGATCATTTGCGCGGCGCGAAGCCCCCCGACCTGCCCCGCGTTGAGCGCCGCACCGCCGGGCCGGTACACGCCGTGCGAGCCGTTCGCCTCGCCCACCGGAAAGAGATTGTGCACGTTCGACTCCCACCAGATGTCGCCGCGCAGCCCGCCGTTGACATGCTGGTGGCACACGGCGATCTCGAGCGGTTCGCGCGCGAGGTCGACCCCATGTTTCAGAAAGAGCTCGAATGCGGGCGTATTCATCGCGATGAGCCGTTCGACCGGCGTTGCTTTGAGGGCGTCCGAGCGCGCCAGATAGTCGCGCGCCTCGGCCGGGAGCTCGCCGACGCCGAAGGCCGCGCCGGGAAATGACGGGTTTGCGCGGTAATCGATGAAGACGCGCCGGCCGCGCACGACCGATTCGTAATAGACCAGAAGGTCGACGCAGGAGGAGCCGTGGCCGGGTATTTTTTGTACGTCGAAGGGCCACTCGTAGCCCTTGCGAAACTGCGCAGCCAGGAGCGTCTCCATTGACGGGAAGCAGTCGGCGAGAAACTCGCGCACGTCGCCCCCGCCGGCATCGGTAGAAAAGTAGCGGGGCAGTACCTGCTGGTACGAGCCCGAGAGGTTCCAGCGCGGGCGTTTCGAGGCGATGCCGAACTGCGACTCGGAGAGGTTCTGCGCCACAGCGCCCGCCGAAAGGGCCGCGCCGAGCGAGCCGGTCTGCGACGCGGGGTAGACGCTGTCGGCGTACAGCGCGCCGGGACCTCCCGTGGCGAGCACCACGAAGCCGGCACCGATCGCACACAGGCCGTATTCCGCACACGGACCGTTTGTGTCGCCCATCGCGATGATGCCCGCGGCGCGGCGGGCGCCGGCATCGTCCGTGGTGACGATATCGAGGACCGTGAGGCCCTCGAGCACCGGGATGCCGAGGAGCGCGGCCTCGTCGCGGAGCTTTTCGTACATCATGATCGAGGTACCGGGCCCGGCCGAGGAGCCGCGCGGCAGTTCGTCGTGGTCCGTGCGGTAGGACGCGAAGGTGCCGTGGCGGTCGAAGGGAAAGCGCACGCCGAGCGCGGCCAGATGATGGAACTCGAAGAGCGAGAGCGAGGCCTCGACAAGCGCGAGATCCCCGTGCACGCAGCCTCCGGAAAAAAGCCGCCGCGCCATGGCGCGCACGGAATCCCCCGTGCCGCCGGCGGGATTGAGCCGGTAATAGGTCTGCTTGTCCGATCCGGCGTTTGCCGATACGCCCGCGCCGAGTCGCTCGGTGACGATGGCGACGTCGCCCACGCCCAGGCGCGCCAGATGAACCGCGGCGTTCAGCGCCGCCGCGCCCGAGCCGACAACGACCGCACTCATGGAATAGAGCGGGAATTCGCTACCTGCGACGGTGATGAGTTTTCTTTCCATCCGCTGTTTTAGCGCCGCACCCTTTAATAATCGCGGAAACGTCGACCGCTACAGCGCACCCCTGTTTATATGAAAACCGCCATCCACGTTTATGACCTCGCCCGTGGCGTAGTCGTGATGCCCGCGCACCACGGCGAGGACCGCGCGCGCCACGTCCTCCGGCTCGCCCCAGCGCGAAAGCGGCAGGAGCCCCCCGCCTATCTGCGCGTCGTATTTCGCCGCGACCGGGCCGGTCATGTCCGTGCGGATTATGCCCGGTCGTATCTCGAAGACGCGCACGCCCTGCGAAGCCAGGCGCACCGCGAAGAGCTTCGTCATCATGCCCATGCCGGCCTTGGAGATGCAGTAGTCGGCACGGTTTACGGAAGGCTGGTACGCCGAAATCGACGAGATGTTGACGATGTAGCGCAAAGCGTCCCCCTTATCCATGAGCCCCGCCAGCGCGGAGCTGAGCAGGAACGGCCCCACGAGGTTCGTCTTCAGCACCCGGAGCATCGCCTCCTCGGAAAGCTCGAGCATGTCGCGCCGGCCCTCGGTGGTGACGCCCGCGTTGTTGACCAGGACATCGAGGCGGCCGAAACCCGAGCTGACCGCCTCGCGGAGCGCCGCGCGGCCGGCCGCCTCCGCAACGTCCGCCCGTACATAGACGCACGAACCCGCCGCGCCGCCGGCCCGCTCGACCGCGGCGCGGACCTCCTCCGCGTCCACCGCGTCGCGCCGGCCGTTGAGCACCACGGCATACCCGTCAGCGCCGAGCGCGATCGCGATCGCCCGGCCGATGCCGGCCGTCGATCCGGTGACCAGCGCCACCCTGCCATTACCGGCGCGCTCATCCATTGGGGCCTCCTTTCCATCCCACCGATTCTCCGTCCATGAAGGCTCCCTCCACCTCCAGGCACATCGCGCGCACCTCGCGCTGCTCGATGTTGTCGCGAAGCCAGCGCGCCGCCAGGAAGGCCATCTCGTAGGTGGAGAGGCTGATCGTCGCGATCGAGGGCCTGAAAAGCGCCTGCGCGGGCGAGCGGTCGAAGCCGGTGACGGCGATATCGCCGGGCACGCGCACTCCCATCTCGCGAAAGAGGGAGATGAGACGGATGGCGAAGTTGTCGTTGAAGCACATCACCGCGTCGCAGCTACGGTCGGCGAAGAACAGGGCCGCCTTCTCGTCGACGGCGGCGATCTCCTCCGCCCGGTAGACGTTCGCGCCGTAACCGTCGATTCCTCCTTCAGTCATCGCGACCAGGAATCCCCGGTAGCGGTCGGCGTTGATGACGTTATCGGCGCAGTCCAGGTAGCCGACGCGCCGGTAGCCGCGGTCGAGCAGGTGCCTTCCCAGGCGGAGCATGCCCTTGAAATTGTTGCACGACACGGAGCTTTCACCCTCGTGCGCGCGGTTTAAAAAGATATAGGGTACATCGCCCGCACGAAGCCGTTCGCGCAGGTCGTCGTCGATTTCGCCGAAGGCGAAGATGAAGCCGTCGATCGCCGACCCGGCCGAATCGAGGCTCCGGGCAAGGTCGTCATAGGTCAGAAGCGACACCTCGCGCGGGATGTCGCTGAATGCGTTGTTGATGGCGACGATGAGCTCGCCGGGATCGAAGAAGGGATTGATCGCGAGCCGCTGACGTCCGGGAATGACGACCGAGAGCCGAATGGCGCTTCGGCTGATGTGCCGCCGGCGCTTGCGGGGGGAGAATTCGCCCGCCTCCACGGCCTCCAGCACCCTGCGCCGTGTGCCGGCGGCGATGCCCGGTGCGTTGCTGAGGACGCGAGAGACGGTGCTTGCCGAAACGCCGCAGGTGCGAGCAATGTCGTCGAGCCGCCTGGGCCGCTTGGGGGTCATGCCGCCGGCCCCCTCCGCGGATAGGCGGTGCAGCGCACGGCCTCCTGGTTTTTCAGCAGCTTAGAGCAGCCGCCGCAGAGCGTGCAGTAATCGATATCGCCCGGAGCGTTTGCGAGTTTACGCGGGAAGAGCGGGTCGGCGAGGTTCTGCCGCCCGAAACCGGCGACATCGACCCCGCCGGCGGCGATGTTCTCTTCGGCGTACGCGGCCGCCGATTCGCCTCCGGTCGAATAGGCCGAGCCGATGACGGCCAGGCCCGGAAACCATTCCTTTACCGTGCGCGCATAGCGAAAATGATGATACAGGTCGAAGGCGTTTGCCTTCACCGGGCGGGTCAGATGCGGCGTGAGCGCGGGAACGCCGGCGGAGATGTTGAGGTAATCCGCGCCCGATCCGACGATGGCGCCGAGTGCCGCGCGCATGCCCGAAAGCTCCTCGATCACATCGTTCGGCCCGGCCGTGCCGCAGCCCCCGCGCAGACCCTCGTAGAGCGAGACGCGCACACCGGCCATAAAGCCCGCTCGCGCCGCCTTCGCGTCGGCGACCGCCGAGGCGACCAGGTATGCCCTGTTTTCCGCGGATCCGCCGTACGCGTCGGCGCGGTCGTTCATCGGGCGGAGCAGTTCGCCGCCGAGGTAGCCGTGACAGGCCTTGATCTCGACGCCGTCGAAACCCGCGTCGGCGGCAAGCCGGACCGCCTTCCCGTGCAGGGTGCGGATCGCGTCGAGTTCGGCCGTCGAGAGCCTCGGTACGGCATCATCACCGCAGGCGCTGACGGGACGCGAGAATTTTCCGGCCAGACGTCCGGCGTGCGTGAGCTGGATGATGAAGAGCGCATCGGGATGTATTGCCTTGAACGAATCCACCAGGCGGCGGAAACCCTCGAGGGTGTGCGTATCGAGCACCAGTCCGTTGACCCGCGCGAGAGAACCGGCGGTGATTGAGACCGCCTCGACGACAACGATACCCCATCCGCCGGATGCGAGCGATGCATAGCGCGCGAACACCGCCTCGCTCACGGACCCGCCGGGGCCCGCTGAATTGATCTCCATCGCCTGAGCCGCAAGCCTGTTGGGAATCAGCCTCCCTGCGAAGACGGCGGGCGACCGTAATAGGTTTATGATATTCACCGCAAGTAATTGTGCTATTTACCGCAATTATAGCAACAATATTTTTCGATTTCGCTTGACCTTTATTGTATTTTATAATATACTTAAATATAGACGTTTTTGAATGTCATCCGCGGCTGACTTCAGGTATTGAAACAGCGGCGTTACAATAAGTGTCTTGTGTGCAAGGCGGTGAGTGCGGGGGGTCTTTAAAAATACTCCGTATGGAAGCAACCCGAGCGCTCCCGGCCGGATCATGTTGAATGCGCTACATGAATGACCAGAGGAGAAAGGTCATGAAAAACAATAACACGTCTTTCTGTATTGATGATCGCTGCGATTACTACCGCCGTACC
>JBFZEY010000337.1:0-6640 GCA_041306625.1 Spirochaetota bacterium
CGCCGCAGTCCGTCGAGGGCTTCTTCCAGCAATATACCGTTTGTCGTCAGACACAGGTCCATGTCCGGGTGGTTCCGCCTGACCTGCTCCACGATTCCCATAAAGCCCTTTCGGACAAGCGGCTCCCCTCCGGTAAAGCGGACCTTGCGAACGCCGAA
Organism: Spirochaetota bacterium; assembly: GCA_041306625.1. Taxonomy (GTDB): domain Bacteria; phylum Spirochaetota; class UBA4802; order UBA4802; family UBA5368; genus MVZN01. Next base: position 159 of record JBFZEY010000337.1, read on the forward strand.
CCTGGCGAAAACACCGATCAGACGAACAAACTCCTCAATCCGGAGCACCTCGTCGTGCGGCAGAAACTCGACACCTCCCGGCGGCATGCAGTATATGCAGCGCAGGTTACATTTATCCGTCACCGAGACCCGGAGATAGTCGAGCCGGCGGTTGTATGAATCGGTCAGCATTTTGTATCCTCAACAAAGCATCCGAGCCTAAAGACGCACTCGCCACTGTCAACTAATCTATCACTAAAACAGGACATTTCAAACACCGGCAGCCCCCTCTCGTTTATCTCGCCCACTCCTTTATTCGCGACAGGGATCGACGCCGCGCATTGTGACGCAGTACCGATGACGGAACAGGTATGATTCTGTGCCGTCCGGTCATCATTGCGGTGCATCTTTTCAACGGTCATATATCCGCCGCCGGGCACCCGTAAATGCGATTCGCTGTCCGGATCGATCTTCGCATTCCTTTTCCGCGGGAAATTGTACAATGGGCACCGGAACCCCTTAACGAGGTAATAATAATTTATGCCGTCGATTCCCGCAATCTATAAAATGGCGAAAACCGAACCGTAATACTATCCATCGACCGGATTTTCGATGGTGAAAACGCATAACGAGAGTATCGCCAGCATCATGCAAAGGATTGAACAAAACCGGCATCGTTGTCTAATCCTTACCTGCATCGGAATTAGGGAGGTTCCTTTTAAAGTGGTCGTTGTCCTGCTCTAGAAGGCATGCCTTAGAATACATGGCGAAGGATTCTTCCTTCCGTCCGAACACCTCGTAGATAATACCGAGGTTATTGTACGCCGCGGCCATCGAATCATCTTCCTTTATCGCCTCCAGGAAGAGGTTCCTCGCCTCGTTGAAGCGTCCCTCGAACGCGTGCTCGATCCCTTTTCTGTTAATCAATGCCACCGGAGAGGATGAGCGCACATCGGCGAACCATTTGGTGGCATAGACACTTCGGGAAATATTTTCATCCGGCGCGCGCCCCCGCCCTGGCTTTGTATCTTTTCCCGTGAACAGCAGTGCGGCATCCGCGCGATGCTCTATTCGTATCGCATGGTAGCGATAACATGACAGGCATGCGAGGGCCAGCGCAAGCGCCAGCACCGCGCTACCGGCGCGGGCTGACCCGTTCAGAATGGCGCTCGATGGCTTTCGCACAGTTCAGTATCTTCTTTTCCTCAAAATGGCCCGCCATAATCTGCATGCCTACGGGCAGCCCCGATTCGTCACGGCCTATCGGCACACTCATGCCGGGAATCGCCGCAAGGTTTGCCGATATGGTAAGGATGTCCGAAACATACATCTCAAGCGGATCATCCACCTTTTCCCCGAGAGCGAAAGCCGTCGTCGTGGTGACCGGACTCACGATGCAATCAACCTTCGAGAACGCCTTCTGAAAATCCTGGATAACGAGGGTCCGGCCCTTCAGCGCCTTGAGATAATAAGCGTCGTAATACCCCGAGCTGAGCGCGTAGGTCCCCAGGATTATTCTGCGCTTCACCTCCTTTCCGAATCCCTCGTTTCGGGTTTTCCGGTAGAGTTCGGCGAGCGCACCTATCCCGGGAGAGCGGTAACCATAGCGTATTCCATCATAGCGCGCCAGGTTCGACGACGCTTCGGCCGTTGCGATAAGATAATAAATCGGGATGGCATATTCCGTGTATTGCAGCGATATCGGCTCAATTTTTGCCCCTATCGCCTCGAGCTCTTTGACTTTGACTAAAATCATTTCTTTGACTGCAGGTGTTATTCCCTGAAAATACTCGTCGGGAAGCCCGATAACCATCCCCGCGACGCTCCCATCAAGTGCGCCCGGCGTGAAATCCACGACGCGCTCTATGGAGGTCGAATCCGCCGAATCGCCGCCGGCAATGACACCGAGCAGCAGTGCGGCGTCGTCTACCGTACGCGCGAAGGTGCCTATCTGGTCGAGCGATGAAGCGAACGCAACCAGCCCATACCGCGAGACCCTGCCGTAGGTGGGCTTTATGCCCGCCACACCGCAAAACGACGCCGGCTGGCGGATCGAGCCGCCGGTGTCCGAACCGAGCGCGGCAGGAGCCATCATTGCGGCCACCGCCGCCGCGGACCCGCCGGAGCTCCCCCCCGGAACGCGGGTTTCATTGTGAGGATTTTTGGTTACTCCGAAGAAGGACGTCTCGGTGGTCGAACCCATCGCAAATTCGTCCATATTGGTCTTGCCGAGTGTCACGAATCCGCTTTCGCGAAGCTTGCGATAAACCGTGGCATCGTACGGGGGAACGAAATCGCGAAGTATACCCGATCCGCAGGTAGTGCGCAGGCCCGCGGTACAAATGTTGTCCTTGACTGCTACCGGGATCCCGTCCCATGCCGAAAGCGCGTTTCCCTTTCGCCGGCGTGCATCAGATTCCGCGGCCTCCCTCAGCGTGCGGGCCTCATCAACCGTAATGTAGGCGTTTATCGCACCGTTCAGCGAACCGATGCGTGCAAGGTATTCTTTCGCGATCTCGACCGCAGAAGCCTTGCCGTCTGCCAGCATCTCCGCCAGCTCGACGATAGTCTTCTCCACCAGCATCCCGTTCCTCCATGGCCCGCGCAGGCGCTAATTCAAAATGGTATGGCAGTGTGCGGCACCAGGGTCAATAATTTTTTTAAGCCGAAGAACCACCCCGTTAATTATTATTGACTTTAGACCACGACTGGTCTATCTTCCGTTTTACTGGTGGCGATCGGCCGCCAATCTACAATAACAGTCCATTTACGCATTTATATCCAGCAAAGCCGGGAGCAAACCGACACCATGTTGAATAAAAGGAATAAAATCACCCTCACCACCATTACCGTAATTGCGTTCGTCTTTGGATGTTTCAGCAGAACCGACGGTGTAAAGCAGACCGATATAAAGCCGCTTTTCGGGGTTTTCCTGTCGAAACACGTCCGCTATCAAAGCCTCGATCAGGAGCTTTCCAGAAAAACGATGAGCAACCTGCTCAATTTTATCGACCCGGGCAAGTACTATTTCTACAAAAGTGATATCGCCGGATTTGTTGCCCACGAGAACAAGCTCGGCGAGTACATTGAAAACGGCAAATACGGGATTATTTTCGATATCTTCACACTCTATAAAAAACGCTTCGATGAGAGAATGACGCTCTTTAATGAGCTCCTCGCGCTCGACTATGATTTCAACAAGGACGAATACATTGCCGTCGACAGGGAAAAGATCGATTATCCCGCGAGCCCCGAGGAGATGCGGGAGCGCTGGAGAAAGAACATCAAGCTTCAATTGCTCAATTATCTCACCACCGTCAAAGACGTCAACGAGGCCAAGGAGAAGCTTCGCAACAAGAACCGCCTCAACAAGAAACGCGTCGACGAGATCGACGAGAGCAAGATGATTTCCACGTTCGTCAACGCTTTTTCTACTGCTCTCGATCCCCACTCGAATTACCTCTCCCAGGAAGATCATGAGGATTTCATGATCCAGACCAAGCTTAAACTCGAGGGGATCGGCGTGATACTCCGCTCGGAGGACGGTTTTGCCCTCGTCGAATCCATAATTCCCGGAGGGGCCGCGGCAAAGCTCCCGGCGGCCATTCAACTCAAGCCCAATGACAAGATCGTCGCCGTCGCCCAGAAGGACGGCGAATCCGTGGACGTTATCGACATGGACCTGCGCGATGTCGTTAACCTGATCCGGGGAAAATCGGGCACAACGGTCAGGCTCACCATTTTCCGCAAGGCCGACGAAAGCCAGAAACCCGTCAGAATGCAAATACCCATCGTACGCGAGGAGATCAAGCTCGAAGACCGCGCGGCGAAATCGGACATTTACATCATGAAAAAAGGAGGCCGGGAAATTAAGATAGGCTATATTAAACTTCCCACCTTCTATCTCGATTTCGACGCCGCTCAGAAAAATGACCCCGGCGGGAAGAGCTCATCAATTGATGTTATACGCGAGATAAACAAGCTCTCGAACCTCAATATCAGCGCAATGGTGGTCGACCTCAGGGGGAATCCCGGTGGTGCGCTGACGGAAGCGGTCAACGTCGCCGGTCTTTTCATCGACCAGGGGCCCGTGGTTAAAATAGTTTATCGCACCCAGAGGATGGAAGTCCTCAGTGACGATGACCCCGGCATCTATTACGACGGTCCGCTCGTGGTGCTCATCGACCGGTTCAGCGCAAGCGCATCGGAAATTTTCGCAGGGGCCATCAAGGACTACCGCAGGGGAATAGTGATCGGACCCACCGCCACCTTCGGCAAAGGGTCGGTGCAGGAGTACAACCAGCTCCCTTCTAAAAAGGGCGCCGTCAAAATCACCACCGCGCTTTTCTACCAGCCCGGTGGAACTTCTAACCAGCTTACGGGTATCTCTCCCGATATTATAATTCCCGACATCAGCGCGGTCTGGGACATCGGCGAGGCTAAACTACGCAACCCTCTCGCATGGGAGAAAATACCAAGCGCCAACTTCATCCCGTACCGGAACTATCTGAACAGAGAGGTAATCGGAACACTCCAGGAGCAATCTAAAAAAAGGGTTGCGGGTATGAAAGAATTCACCGATCTGAACGAAAAAATAACATCCCTGAAGAAGCTGATAGCTACAAAAGAGATCAGCCTTAAAGAAGAGTCCAACATCGAAAAGCACAAAGTTCGTGATATGGAAAAACAGCTTAAAAGAGAAAATAACAACAAAGTCATAGATATTAAAAATGATCTTTTTCTGAGGGAGGCCTTCAATATCACTGCGGAATACATCGAGCGCATTCAGTAATTCTTGCCGTTAATGCTCCGCACTTTCCTTTGCGCGGAGCAATCGCCGAATCCGCCAGCCCTAAAGTCAACCATACCCCGGAAAACTACCAGGGTATGGTTGACTTTTCTGATAATTTCACCGGTCCGCGATATAGTGCTTGCCATGCGATATTTAATTGCGCTAGTGGTTATAAATGAAACATTGTTTTAGCAACCTGCCGCCAATTGTGGAAAAAAGTACGGCGGATACAGCGTATCTCGGAGGCGACGATGTTAAAAAAACTGTCCGAGCTCGAATCATATCTCAAGGAACACCGTGTACGATGCAGGCTCGTTATTCCGGCCGCCAAAGATGAAAATGTACTTAGCGCCGCCTTCACCGCACAGAGAATCGGTATTGTCGACACCACTCTTATCGGCAGCGAACGGTACATTCGCGAACTCGCTGAGGAAAAGAAATACGACCTGTCTGAAATCAATATTATAAACGAAGAAAACACCTCCGAAGCGGCCATTCAGTCGGTACGAATGGTTCGGGAAGGACGCGCCGATATCATCATGAACGGCGAAGAAAGCTACTATAACGCCAACATGATTCTCAGGCAGATTGACGACCGTCGGCGCGGAATTCGCAAGGCTTCCATAATGTCGCACATGGCCATCTTCGAGGTTGAACGATATCACAAGCTCATCGCGGTCACCGACACGGTATTGAACGTCGCCCCCGACCTCTCAACCAAGGCCGGAATTGCGCATAATGCCGTCTTCTTTATGCGCCGTCTCGGAATCGAAATACCGAAAGTCGCCGTTCTCGCCGCGATAGAAGTCGTGAACGAGGCGATGCCGGCGACCATGCATGCCGGCCTTCTATCCAAGATGGCGCAGCGCGGTCAGATAAAAAATTGCGTCATAGACGGCCCACTGGCCTTTGATAACGCAATATCCAGGGAAAGCGCCGTCCACAAGGGCATCATCAACGAAGTCGCCGGCAATCCCGATATACTGCTTGCCCCCGACATCGAGACCGCCAACATCCTTTACCAGTCATTCGTATTTTTCGCCAATGCCCGCGTCGCCTCCGTAACGCTGGGTGCGTCGGCCCCGATCGTGTTCACCTCCAAGCTCGATACTGATGAAACGCGCGTCGCAAGCATCCTCCTTGCCGCTGCCGCGTATGTGCCAATCAGCTACCGTTGAAAGAACCAGGGAGACCTCAAATGAACGACCAGGGAACAGGAAAAAAGATACGAACGATCGCCGATCTTTATTCTAACGTGGAAAAACGCCCGAAGCGTAAAAAACTCATCGTCGCCGCAGCCCAGGACGAGCATGTCCTCGACGCGGTCACCAAGGCCCGTGAGCGCGGCATCGTGGAGCCCATACTGGTCGGCATTAAGAAGAAAATCATAGAAATTGCCGACACCCACGGCTTCGATCTTAACAATGTGCGCATAATCGACGAAGAGGACAATATTCGCGCCGCAGAGATATCCGTACAGCTCGTCCGCGACGGCGAGGCGGACATATTGATGAAGGGGCTTTTAGATACCGCAACCTATTTACGCCCAGTGCTCGACAAGGCAAACGGATTGCGGCGCGGAGAGGCGCTTTCTTCGATCGGACTTTTCGAGCTTAAAAATTATCATAAACTCTTCGTGCTCACCGACGGCGGCCTCAATATCGCGCCCGACCTGAAGATGAAAGTGGCAATCATAAAAAACGCGGTGTTT
>JBFZEY010000338.1:0-4673 GCA_041306625.1 Spirochaetota bacterium
TGATTTGTCCTGGGCCGTGTCGGTAATATCGTCCTTGTCGATTTCTCCTTTCGCGCCGATCGATTCCAGCTTGCCCACCAGTACCGCGTTCCACCCGCCGGTGTCCTGCTCGTGATAGAAAACCTTCAGAGTGGCCTGCTGGTCGGCGTTTCTCATTAAAACCGCGGCGGTGGATTGTTCATATACAAGTGTAGCCGCTATCACCGAAATAACGGTCATTCTAATAATTTTCCCTGCAGTTATCATCTATCTCAGCATCCTCAGTGGATTGAGCGGCGTAAGGTATTTCCTGATCTCGAAATGAAGATGGGCGCCGGTTACAAGTCCGGTCATTCCTGAAAGAGCAATCTCCTGCCCGCGCTTCACCTCTTCTCCTTCCCTGGCGGCGTTTGACCTGTTATGCGCATATACGGTAATATATCCATTTTCATGTTTAACCACTACCGCGTTACCATAGCCGTCCTTCCAGCCGCTGAAAATAACCGTACCATCCGCGGCCGCCCGTATCGGTGTTCCCGGCTCCAGACTTATATCGATCCCGCAATGGAAGCGTTTCGTTTTCGTAAACGGGTCTCTCCTGTTGCCGAAGCCCGAGCTAATCCGGCCTCGTACCGGCCAGGAAAACGACATTTTCGATATACCTTTTTCAATCTTCCGGTTATCGGCAATTGCACCGCGACTCTGATCAGGGGTGCGGTGTCTGACCATCGGGGTTATTCCATCCGGCAGGAAAATTCGCATTCCGGGCCTGATCAGCGATGTCAAGCCGTTGTGGGATGTTATCTTTCCGACATTCGTACGATACCGCGCCGCTATACCGGTGATCGTATCCCCGGGGCGGACTTTGTAATATACCCCGTTCCTGGTCGGGACGATTATTTTTATCCCGGGTTTTAAAGAATCCGGTTTCTGTATGTCATTAATCCGTATAATCAGACGGTGGTCTGCTCCGAATTTTTCGGCTATGGTCCATAGATTGTCTCCCCTGCGAATCGTATAATCACGCGCATGCCATCGAGGGTCTTTTTTCTTTAATTCAGCGAGTATTGAACCGGTATTACCGGTATCGTCATTTTTAGTCATGAGTTCGGGCGATTCGCTTTCCACGATAAAGTCTTCATCGTAGAAAACCATCCCGCCATGATCCTCTGTACCTGTGCCGTTTGGAACTTCCGTGTTCATCTCAAGGCCTTCGAGGATGATGGCGTCCTCGAGCCGGTCTATCTCTTTGCCTTTGATGGCCGCTTCGTCCTCATTACGGGCGGAAAGGCTCCCGTACAGCGCAAGCGCGATGATTGCTGCGGCCAGAACAAGTCCCGGGATGGATGCGTTCCGATCACTCATGGTATTATTTTCGGAATAAACGGGCCCCCGCTTTACGATTTGAGGGGTTCCATACGGTCGTACAGCCCGAGCATGACGTTTTTAAGCCGGTCGATACCCTCCCCGGTAATGGCCGATCCTGCTATCCCCGATGGATACCTGTTACGAACGGCATTGATTAACTCGATGGATTCAGCTCGATCGCATTTGTTGAAGAACAGCACGGTAGGAACATCGGCGCATTCGAGGGCTGCCAGTTCCTTTTCAACCGTCCGGATGTTCTGCAACAGGTTTTGCGCGGTGATATCGATAACATGGATTATAAAATGTGCGTTGCGGATCTCCTCGAGCGTTGACTTGAACGATTCGACGATGTTCGCGGGCAGGTTGTTGATGAATCCGACCGTGTCGGTCAGAAGGGCTTTTTTATCCTTTTCCAGATACACAACGCGCGTATACGCGTCCAGGGTGGCGAACAGCCGGTCTTCCACGAAAAGATCGTCGCGCGCCAGAAGATTAAGGAGCGTCGATTTACCCGCGTTGGTATAACCGACCACCGCACCGCGAACCTGGCCCGCGCGCCCTACGCGTATGAGCTTTCGATGTTCGGTTATCCCCTCGAGCCTGTCGTTGAGCTTGGCGATGCGCCGCTGGATGTGGCGGCGGTCGGTTTCGAGCATCTTCTCGCCAGGACCCCGGGTGCCGATACCGCCTCCAAGCCTGGAGAGTACGCCGCCGAGGCCTTTCAGGCGCGGGAGGATATAGCGAAGCTGGGCGAGCTCTACCTGGATTTTCGATTCCGCGCTTCGCGCCCGGCGGGCGAAAATGTCGAGTATGACCTCGGTGCGGCCCACCACCCGGCACTTGAAGATCGTTTCGAGGTTGCGGATCTGCGCAGGTTTTACTGCATTCTGATCGAAAACGACCAGGCGTATGTTCTTTTCGGCGATCAGCGCCGTAATCCTTTCCATCTGCCCTTTGCCTATCAGATGAGCGGCGTCGAGCGATTTGCGTTTCAGAATCAAGCTCTCGACGATCATTGCGCCCGCTGTGGTCACAAGCATCGAAAGCTCGTCGAGGGACTGTACGACAAGGTCCTCATCGTGGCCGTGGATATGAATCGCCACAAGAAGCGCCCGTTCGTCCGCTGACGAAGGTATCCTATTTACGGAGGCATCCATCGAGCTCCACCCTGCACCCCGGCACGATCCCGTTCTCGGCGAACCAGCCCCGGTTTACCTCCAGCGCGTACCTCGCGGGGTACCTCGAAGGATAGGTCACGGACGTGTCGAGCGGCCTCATGTCCTGTATGTCCCGTATGATTCCGCTTTCTCCGATATAAGCTATACTGAGGGGAATATGGGTGTTTTTCATCCAGAAATTAAGATACTGTTCTCGGGCGAATACAAACAGCATGCCGGATGATTTTCCAAGTTCTTTCCTGTGCATGAGGCCGCGCTGTTTTTCATCCTCGTTTCTGGCAAGTTCTGCACGGATTTGAACGGGCTCTCCGAATTTATTGACAAGAACAAGGACGCAGGTGCGCTTTTCCGCGGCACCGGCCGACCCTATCAGAATGGCCGTTCCTAGAACAACCGCCATGAAAGCTTTAAAACTGGCCATTATACTCAATTTTAATAATACGGTTGGCGCGCTCTCCCGATTGACACAGAACGTCGAACTCCACGCCGAGCCGACCCAAGTAGGAAAATCGCATTCCAACATTATGAAGCCACTCGTCCGAGCGCCTGAAGTTGTAATAAACACGCTCCGTTTCGTATTTCAGCACGAAAAACTCTCCGAGCGGAATGTCGATACCAAGGAAATAGGAGGTATCCCCGGGTACATAATCGGGTTGCGTCGGCGTTCTCATTCCGCCGTGAATGTGCTGTTCATCGTCGAGTAGATAGATGGGCTTTGTAATGACAAAGTACGGACCGTATATCATGCGATTGAGCTTGTTCTCGTTGTTTTCGCGTTTTCCCTGTTTGCCGATATAAAACGAATCGTAGCCTATCGCGAATGATATCGGGAAGGCCTCCCAGCCGTCGGTGAACTTGATTTTGGCTATTACGCCGGGAACGTTCGGCTCCGGGGGATCCTGCCCTATGAAGTGCTGTATGTCGAACGATGCTCCCAGGAAAAAATTGTCGTGCAGGCCGATCAGCGCCTTGAGCTCCACACCGCCCCGGTCGTATCCCAGAAAGGACATCTGGTACGTACCCCTGCCGATCGTATATGCGGTCGGGGAATCGATGACAGTGGTGTTTCGCACGTATTGCTGGCCGTATGCGCGAGCGGCCGCAAGAATGACAATCAGCGCCGCGAACAATATCGCACATCTTCTATTTATAACGGGCACCGTCCCCTCCCCTGTCTGAGAGCGCGGAAACCCGCGCTCGAGCATTTCCTGATTGATGCGACCGGCCATCCCGGATGGAACCGGGTCCCTCCGGGCGCAGTGTACGCCGCGGGCCGCCGTCATACTTATTATCGGGCAATGGCCCGGGGGAGTTTATTACAATCAACGCAGGATGTTCCGCTGTACTTTAAAAAGCTTCCGTATTCCCTTCTCCGCCATTTCGATCATTGTATCGAGCTCCTTTCGGGAGAACGAGCTCTTCTCGCCGGTACCCTGGACCTCGATGAAATTAAAACGGTCGTCCATTACTATATTCATATCGACCGAGGCGCGCGAGTCTTCCAGGTAATCGAGATCCAGAAGCGTTTCCCCGTCGACCAGCCCAGCGGAGACCGCGGCCACATACGCTTGCAGCGGATCCCGGGCAAGAGCTCCACCCGCCAGAAGGCCGTCGACCGCCATTCGCAGTGCGATGAATCCGCCGGTTATCGCGGCGGTGCGGGTGCCGCCGTCCGCCTTCATGACGTCGCAGTCCACCGTAATGGCATAGCCGTCGAGTTTCGACAGATCCGCTACGCTTCGGAGCGAGCGACCCACCAGGCGCTGTATCTCAACCGCCCTGCCGTCCGGGCGCAGCGAACGCCGCTCGGTCCTGGGACTGGTTGAATACGGCAGCATGGTATATTCAGCGGTGATCCACCCCCATCCCCTGGCGGCCGCGTGGTCGGGAACCATGCGCGATACGCTTGCCGCGCACAGTACGCGAGTTTCTCCCATCGCGAACATCACCGCGCCCTCACCGGCGGTCTTATACTCACGGGTCGCCGATACGGGCCTCAGCCCGTCATTCCTGCGTCCGTTTCTGGTCGAGTTCTTCATTCTTTCGCTTCAGTTCCTTGAGGTATTCGAGGTCTTTTATCTTGCCCTTGACATTCTTATGATATGGGTTGTAGTCCCTTGAGCTCCTGAACTCGTCCAGGGCGGAATC
>JBFZEY010000339.1:0-4730 GCA_041306625.1 Spirochaetota bacterium
AACCGCGAATATTCTCGGCAGGGTCCGTGACCGCCGATAACGTCTATTCCGTTTTCAAATCCGCCGACTCGACCCTATACGCCGGCACCTACGACGGGCTCTTCCGCGTTTCGAACGGCATCCTCGAGCGGTCCGGCCCTCCCGGCCCGGTGATCGACCGGCCTGTATATTTCATCATCGAAGACCATAAGAGCCGCCTGTGGTTCGGGACCGATAACGGGGTATACCGGTGGGACGGAAAACAGATCGCGCATTATTCCGTGGAGAACGGCCTCCTTGGAAGGGAAACGAACCGTGCCGGCGGCCTGGTGGACTCTAAGGGGCAGGTCTGGATCGGAACGGATCGCGGCGTGTCCGTCTACCGCGAAAAATTCGATGTGAGAAGAAATGTTCCTCCGGCCGTGACCCTTGTCTCTCTCGAAACGACGGAGGCGACCTTTCCCCTTGAAATTCCGGTTTCGCTGGATCACAAACATAATTCCTTCATAGTGAACTTCCGGGCCGTCATCTTTTCCGAAGACGAGAACCCGCGGATCAGAAGCCGGCTGGAAGGGTATGAATCCGGCTGGTCGAATCCGTATCATTCTCCTGGACGGCAGATCCGGTACACCAACCTCCGGCCAGGAAGGTACACCTTCCATCTTCAGGCGGCGGGTCAGGAGGGACCCTGGAGCGAGCCGGTATCCTCACGGACGATAACGATCCACGGCCCTTTCTGGATCTCTCTATGGTTCAGGTTTCTCGCGGGTGCGCTCGTCATCCTGTTCGCATGGTGGGTGCTCGCATTCTTCTCCCAGAGAAGGTACACCGCGCGGCTTCGCGAAGAGGTGGAAATAAAGGTCGCCGAGAAACGCGAGATGGAAAAGGAGCTGGCCCGGGCCGGAAAACTGAAGTCGATAGGGGTACTCGCCGGCGGGATCGCCCACGACTTCAACAATTTCCTCGCTGCCATCGTAGGCAATCTCTCGATGCTCGAATCGTCCGATCGCCTGTCGGGCGAAGACCGTGAACTCGCCGCGCACGCCCTGACCGCGGCTAACAGGGCACGGTCGCTCACAAGCCAGCTTCTCACCTTTTCCAAGGGCGGCACGCCGGTTCGAGAAACGGGCGATATCAGGAGCGTCATCAGGGAGACGGCGACTTTCATCATGAGAGGATCGAACTCGAACTGCGTCTTCGATCTTCCGGAAGACCTGCAAAACATCGAGATGGACGCCGACCAGATCAGCCAGGTGATAAACAACCTCCTTCTCAACGCGCGGCAGGCCATGCCGGACGGCGGCGTCATAGAAATCAGGGCTAAAAATTACGAGTATTCCCCCCCGGGACCCGGCCCGCGCCTGCCTTCGCCCGGAAAATACGTGATGATCGAGATCGAAGACCATGGAACGGGGATCCCGGCATCCATCATAGAACATATCTTCGATCCTTACTTCACGACGAGGCCCGAAGGATCCGGCCTCGGCCTGACCACCGCCTACTCGATAGTGGAAAAACACGGCGGAAGAATCGAGATACGTTCGGAGGAGGGCAGGGGCACCACGGTGAGTTTCTACCTGCCCGCATCTGTCAAGCCGTCGCCGGGGGAAATCGCCTTGCCGGCGGCAGCCGTCGCCGGCGGCAACAGGGCGAGAGTGCTCGTCATGGATGACGACGATACGGTAAGAAACCTCATCGTAAGGATGCTTGTAATGCTCGGGCATTCTACAGGAGTGGCCAGGGACGGTCGCGAGGCGCTCGATCTTTACAGCAAGGGCGTCCGGGACGGCAAGCCCTGGGATATCGTAATCATGGATCTGACAATTCCGGGAGAGATGGGCGGGAAGGAGACGATCGGGCCCCTTCTCGAAATGGACCCCCGGGCAAAGGCCATAGTCTCGAGCGGCTATTCCAACGACGACGTGCTCGCGAACTTCGCCAGATACGGATTCCGGGCCCGCCTCCCCAAACCGTTCACCAAGGAAGACCTGGCCCGCGCGATAGAAGCCGTTCTATAAAACGAGCCCCTTTTCAATACGGGGATCATCGAAGATATTATTCGCCGCCCCTGATAACGTGGCGCGCGCCCGGTTTCATCCTGACCCTTCATTCTCTTACGATATCCTGCCGGTATTCCGGATAATATAAAAAAAGCCCCGAAAAGATCGGGGCTTTTCCATGCAATATTCCGATCGGATTACTTCTTCGGCACCGAACATTTTCCGAAAACCGTAAAGTAGATGAAAGCGACGAATCCCGCTCCGCCGACTATGTTGCCGATGGTAGCCCATACGAGGTTGTTGATAAGTCCGCTCATGGGAACCGATTCCGGGCTCAGCGCCATCCCGATGGGAATGAAATACATGTTCGCAACGCTGTGCTCGAATCCCGAAGCGACGAACGCCATGATCGGGAAGAAAATGCCGAATATCTTTCCTGCGACGTCGTGCGAAGCAAGAGCCAGCCACACGGCCAGACATACGAGCCAGTTACACATAATGGCTCTGAAGAATATCTGCACCGCGGGAAGGCTGGCTTTCATTTTCGCGATAGCGACGGCCTTGTCCGCAACCACACCCGAAACCAGTCCGCTCTGATACATGAACCAGACGAGCAACAAAGACCCCAACAGGTTCGCGATCCAAACGTAGAGCCAATACACAAGCATTTTTGAAACTGTCGTTTCTCTGCCTAATACCGACATCAGGATAAGGTTGTTGCCGGTGAAAAGCTCGGCACCCGCGATCACGACGAGCATGAGGCCCACGCTGAACACGGACCCGCCGAGGACCATGGCTAATCCAGGATCCTGGACATTTGCCATGATCCTGGTCGCGAGCTCAGCTCCGAAGGCGATGAAAGCTCCCGCCAGGATTCCAAGCAGCATCACTTTAACGAATGACAGTTGACATTTTTTTACCCCTACCGTCGAAATAACGGTTTCCGCAATATTTGCCGGGGCGTTGAAATTAGACATACATCTCTCCTTTTTTGCCGTTTCGTCGATCTCCCGATAAGTGGAAAGGTTCGTCAGACGTTTCCTTCCGGATTCCTTAAGCCGTAAAGGCTTGCGTCGTTATGCTTTCTTTCCTTGCGGTAACTTTAACCTCCTTGAAGTTTTTTTCTTTAATTCTCTCCGCATCCGCCACTGTTATCATCAGATGCCGGAATCTGTCAACATTTTTAAGAAAGATTCGTTTCTGATTATGCGTTCGATCCATCTCTCCTTTCTCCGTTTTCGGGTGGAGTGGTCCATATGGTTTTCGATATGCCGCGGGGTCCGGCGATTTTCTCACAAATCGCTCCTGTGACTCGGGCAGAAAATATCGTAAAGCGGCGTAAAATCAGAGTGACCTCCCATGTGAGGCCACTAGTGCCGAGGATACAAAAAATCGCAAGAAAAAGCAAGAAAACAAAGATGTTGGGAATTACTGATTGAGCCTCTTTCTAACCCTTCTTTTGCTTCCCTCTGCGTTGCCCGCGGTCTCGAATCCCGCCTTTTCAAAAAGAGAAATGGTGCCGGTCCAGGAAAACGCCGCGATGTACTGTCCGGTTTTGCCGGGCTTCGACGGGTAACCTTCCGCGATTTCAACACCGCTCTCTTTCATGACTTCGAGAGCGTGCCCGAGCATCGCCCCCGCGACGCCCTTGCGCCTGTAACCCCGGGCCACAAAAAAACAAGGGATCGACCACACACGGGATGAATCGTCGCACTTAAGTGTGCGGGCACGATTCAAACGCGGGAAGGAATCTCTTTCGCCAAATGTGCACCAGCCGATCGGGGTCTCGCCATCGAACGCAACGATGCCCCGCGTTGTGCCGTTGAGGATGCCTTTGCGCAATCTCTCTTTTGCAACCGCACCCTTCACCTCGTTCCAATTTTCGCCTTTTTCGATGCGCCATGCCTGGCACCAACAACCGCCGCACGCGCCCGTCTTGCCGAAAAGCTTCTCTACCTGCGGCCAGAGGGAAGGAGCAAGTTCCATTGTGGAAAGGCGCATCGTAATTGTCCTTTTTTCTACAGATTCAACGCCGGCTTCACCTGCGAACGCACCCGGCCGCCTCGACGGCTTGGCGCGCCGAGTATTCCGCAGGCGGCGTGACGGCAGCGGCCGTCAGCTGTATGCAGAGTTAGCTGCCCCTATATATTTCACCCCTGTGCCCGACCTTCACGACTACGATTACGAGAACATCATCTTGTATCTCATAGATGATTCGATAAACGCCCTGGCGGACTCGATACCTCTCTTGCCCCGATAATTTCTCGCATCCCATGGCGCGAGGTTCATCAGTGAGAGCTTCAATGCGCTTCAGGATGCGAGCAACATCCCGCTTCGGAATGTCACGAAGATCTTTGGCAACGGACTTCTTGAAAACCAGCCTATATCTTGCCATGGGCCTTCAGATCCCTGAGGAGTTCCTCATAGGTGAGCGTAGGCTCCTTCGCTCGTTCATCAAAGGCAGACAGATCCTCGGCGTCCTCGCGAAGCGCCATTTGAACCGCATCATTCACAAGATCGGATAGACTGCGCTGTGTATCCGCGGCCTTGATCCTCAACGCGCGGTGAAGCCCTGTTTTGAAGTAGATGGTCGAACGCTTTGTGGTCTCGCTCATGGGCTTCACCTCCACAAGCAACTATAGCATCAAATCATTATAATGTCAAGACGTCACAACGCCGCCTTCGTACAGCTAACGTCGGCGTCAGCTGCGGCCGCAGGTTAGGCGTCAGCGAACTCTCCGATTGCGTACC
>JBFZEY010000340.1:0-2601 GCA_041306625.1 Spirochaetota bacterium
CCGGCGCGCTCGACGTCGTTTCGCTCCCCGAGGGACTCGAATTCGTATTGTTCTTTTTTAAGTGCTATGGCGGCGCGAAGTTCGCGGATGCGCGAATCATCCTTCATCTTTCCGGCGAAGAGACTGAGCAGATCGCGAAGCCGCCGGCGGTCGGCAATGATGGTTTCGTAATGGCGCCTGAGCGCGGGATCGGCGATCCGGTCGAGGTCTGCGGGTGAATCCTCGGGGACCTCGTCGAGCACGATGAAGGCGCCGGGACCTCCCGGCAGCTCCTCCATGTACTCGTACAGCGAGCCATCGCACAGCGCCATGCTTATCCTGAAGCGGGGGGAATCATCCGATATGACGCAGCTGGGATCGGCCAGGCTTCTGAGCGAATCCATGAGCTTCTGGAGCGCGGAGGAGAATTTGCGGTCGGTCGTGGTGTTGCGGTAAATTTTCAGCAATGCGAGGATATTCACGGCATCCCTGGTCGTATCGAAACGGGATCCTGCGTCCGTTTCCCGGCCTGCGGGCAGGAGACCCGTGATCGATCCTGCATCACCCGAGGCGAGGCTTTCGACGATAGCTTTCGCCGAAATATGTCTGGCGATTTCGGTGATGAGCTCGGCCGTGTCGCCGTACTTGAACAGCTCGTACTGTATTCCCGGGATGGCGATCGCCGGTCCGCCCGGACTCGGTTTCGGCACCGGCCGTCCCTGTTCGGGAATGAGAATGAGCGGCGTATCGGTCGATTTAAACAGGAGGTTCGTTTCCTCGTAGACCGGATAGCTTATCATAATCGAGTCGAGGTCCTCATTGAGGATGGACTGCACCCCGGCGAAACCCTTGATGTAGGCGAGCGCGAGGTCTTCGAGGGCGGGCTTCGCTTTTTTATACAGCATGCGCACGTTGTAGGTCCCCGGGTAGTTTCGGGCGCTTAAACCGTCGCCGGTCTCGAACGTAAAGCCGTCGAAGTCCTTCCGGGTGATGGTGGCGCCGGTAAAGAGCTTCTGGAGGAGGTCGATGTCGTCGCGGTGGTCGGAGAATATTTTCAGTTTGCTGTGCGTCTGGTGCTTCCATCGGGCCAGACGGGTGATGTTGATGAGATTGGATGACGGCAGTATGAGCTCCCGTATCTGCTCGGGATCGATTTCTAGCCTGGCGAAATCCTCGTAGCAGGCGCGCGGAAAGTGGTACGAGGTGAAATAACGGTTTTTATAGAAAAGGGGATTGTTCTGCAAAACCACGAATCCGCATCCCGTATACCGTGTCGATTCGCGTCCGATTTCGGAGATGGTATCGAGGATGCGAAGGTCGTCGAAGTAGCGTCCCTCCGGGGCCTTCAGGTTGAATATGGCACGGCGATTGTGCGTTACCTGGAAATCGCCGTTCGTATAAAACACGCCGATGAAGGAGTCCCGGTCGGAAATGATTTTTTCTTTCGATATCTGGGGTATGTCCTTTTCGATTTCGACGACCGAGACGTTCGTGAGGTCGAGGCCGAAGGTTTTCTGGAAATCGAGATAGCGCTTTACCACCGGCCTGCTTCCGATGTAGCGGTTGGTGGGAAGGTAGTTGACGTCGATGTTGAACTGTTCGTACGAGGGATTGCCGATCAGATGGTCGGTGACGATGATGTTCTCGATGAACGGAATGATTTCCACCGGAAGGTTGATCCAGTTGCCGATGCGGATGAACGGCTTATCGTCGTCGACGGTGTCGCCGGTGAAGATTACGTAGCAGTCGTGGTCGAGTATAAAAAGCCTGTCGCCATCCTGCCGTATTACATCGCTGATTTCCATCCGGGATATTCCCCTCGAGTTCTTTTTATTTCGCCGGCGAACCGGCCCTGCCGATAGCTTCGATGAATTCTATATGATCCTTTGCCCGCAGGGCAAGTCTTTTTATGGCGGCATCGGTAAAGACGCGCGATATCTCCGCGAGAATGCGGATCTGCGAGTTCTGGTCGCCGGGCGGGGTGAGGATGAGAAAAATGATATGCGCGGGCATGCCGTCCGGGGCGTCGAAGTCGATGCCGGCCGTCGAAAGCCCCGTGATGACCCAGGGCCTCACGATTTCGGCCATGCGGGCGTGCGGCACCGCGATGCCCTCGCCGATGCCGGTGCTCATGATCGACTCGCGCTCGATGGCGCGTTCGGCGATCAGCGCCGCGTCGAGGCCGGTTTTGCGCGAGGCCGCCGCCGCCATCTGGCGAATGGCGGCGGACGAGGTATCGCCGGACAGGGCCGCCACGAAGGTGGCCTCATCGATCAGTGCGGCGAGCGGCAGGGGCTCTTCCGATTTAAGGAAAAGGCTGATGAGTGGGCCGCTCATCAGCGAGGTGGCGAGCGCCATGATCACTATTGATACGTAGGTGCTCTCCGATATTATGTCGTATCTGAGCGCCATTATTCCGATGATGATACCCATGGCGCCGAGCGCGCTCATCGCCGATCCCGTCAGCAGGGATTCCCTGAGGGGGACCCCTGAAAGCCTGCCTCCTATCAGCGATCCGGCGAATTTTCCCCCGAAGGCGAGTGCAATGAGAATGGCCGTGAGGAGCGGGTCGAAATTGCCGATGAAATCGACCCCGAGGCCGATTGAGACGAAAAACAGCGG
>JBFZEY010000341.1:0-2541 GCA_041306625.1 Spirochaetota bacterium
CCGGCGCGAAGAAATAGCCGTGCGAGTTCAGCACCCCCATCGCGAAGGCGACCAGCCCGACGAAAAAGAGGTAGGGAAACATGATCCGGTTCAGGTCGGTGGTGAGCGCGAGCACCGCCTCGTCGGTAAAGCCGTAGGCGAAGAGCCTCACAATTTCAGGTGAAAAAAACACCCCGAGGGCGCAGAGCGTTGCCAGCACCACCAGCAATATCGAGAGCGTCTTTTGCGCCAGCTCAAGCCCTTCCCCGTCTCCTTTTTTAACCAGGTACTCGGTATAGATTGGAATGAAGGAGATGGTGAGCGCCCCCTCGGCCACCAGCCTCCTGAGCAAATTCGGTATGCGAAAGGCGATGAAGAAGCCGTCGAGCGAGGCCGAGGCCCCGAAACAGGCGGCGACGATCATGTCGCGAACGAAGCCCATAACGCGGCTGGTGAGCGTGGAGAGCATGACGACGCCCGCCGATCTGAGCATGGATTGCGCGGCCATAATGGCGCCTGTATGGCGTGCCGGAAGAATTAAGTCAAATGTAAATTGCGCCCGCCGGCGCAGCGTAAAAAATAAATTCCGGGATACATCATACTACCATGCTGCCACTATGGGCCCAGGTCTTATCGGGGCGCAGCAATCTCATACAGTATCTGGTTTTTTGCCTATAACTTGTGCCTTTTGAGATCGCCACGCCGGCCTGCGGCCTCCTCGCGATGACATTTTTGTCAGTTATACAACAAGTCTACTATTATCACCCGGGATTTTGGCACACTGCCGGTGAATGCGGAGGAATTCTCTTGACAAAAGGCCGCGCACGCCCTGCTATCTTGGTATAATCGGAAATCCACAATACTGAAATGAAAAAGAACCTGTTATACGCATCGTTCCTGCTGTTCATCATGTCACTCGCCGTCGATGTCCATGCCGGCTACTTCGAGCAGGGAAGCCGCTACTACGTATACCGCAATTACGCCAGGGCGCGCGAGATGTTCCTGAAGGCCGTGGAGGCCAGCAACGACGGCAATGCCTACTACTTCCTCGGCGAGATCGAAAAGAACGAAAAGAACTTCGAGAAGGCGGTCGAGTACTACCAGCTCGCGGTCAAGGGCCGCATCAACCGCAAATACTATAAGCTTGCCTACTGGAACGTCATCGTGCTCACCGAACAGACGGGCGATTACACGGGCATGGTGAAGTTCTGCCGCGAGCTCTACGAACGCACCGGCGACGACGGTGCCAAGAGCAAGGTCGAATCGGTCATCAACAAATTCCTGTGGACGGACAACGAAGAAGCCAAGCAGTCGTACAACCGCGGAATCGAGTTTAAAAAGGCCGAAAAATACGACGAGGCCGAGTCCGCATTCCGGGAGGCGCTATCCCGCGAGTCGTCCTTTCTCGCACCCCAGTTCGAGCTCGGCCTCTCCGAACTCAGAAGAGGCCGCGGCGGAGAGGCGCTTAACTACTTCGCGCGGGTGGCCGACCGCATCCCCTTCTACGGAGAGGTGCACCTTCTCATGGGCGACATCTATTTCCAGCGCGAGGCCTACCGTGACGCGGCATTCCATTTAGACCGCGCCATGGAAACCAGTTTTCTCGATAAAAATTCCCGATACCAGGTCTACATAAAAAACGCAACGGCCCAGTATAATACCCGGAATTTCGAAAAGTCCAAGGAGCACCTGGCCTCCGCGCTCAAGCTCAACGCCGCCTCGCGCGATGCGCTCCTGATGCTCTCGGCAATCAACATCCGCGAGGAAAACTACCGCGAGGCGCTCTCATCGCTCGAGAAGGCCCATAAACTCGACCCCGACGACACCGAGGTCATCTTCCAGACCGGCAGCATCCATTACCGCCTGGGCGACGCCCGCCACACGGCCGAATTCGACCGCCTCTTCAATCTTACCGAGGGTGAAAGCGACATCCCTCAAAAATATCACCGCGCCTTCGAGATCCTGGCAAAACACCATTTCCAGGCCGGAAACTACGCGCGCGCCGATACAATAATGCAGGCCCTTCCCGACGGGGGGCGCACGCACGAGCAGAACCTCATGCGCGCACGGGCCAGCTATCACCTCGGCGATTACGAAGAAGCCATCCGCCGCTACGAGCGACTCTCGCCCGGCGGTGACGAAGATCGCTACATCCTCTGCCTGCTGTACGCAAAGACCGGCCAAACCGGGCGCGCGCGGACCATCCTGACAGGGCTCGTGTCCAGCGAAACGTACAGGGCGAAGGCAAGTAAAGAGCCCGTGCTTTCAAAAATTCTCGCCCAGATCGAGGAAGAGGCCAAAGCGAAATCCGGTGAGACCAGAAACTGAAAGCGCGACGGCGCCCTTCGAGTTGATGGCCTTCGGGTTCGCGCTCGCGGCCGCGACGGCCGCCGTCTGCACCGTGCTTGCCGTCGGGAAAAGCCCCGCCGCACCCCTCTGGTACGCCGCGGGCGGCTATGCCTGCTTTCTCCTCGGACGAATCGATGCCACGGGACCGCCGCCAGCTCCCGACTACCTGCACTCGGGAAGAGCCGCCTTCCTCAGCCTGTGTATCATTATCTC
>JBFZEY010000342.1:0-4891 GCA_041306625.1 Spirochaetota bacterium
GAGGATGAGATCGCTTCGCTCAAAGGTGTTAACCTCCAGTAACGACGCCATCGCTCTCCCTCCAGCGTTCGTGACGGAGGACTAATCCTTCCACCGATATCTCAATCACCCCGTACGATCCACCGCGGTGTCGAAGTGGGTTCCCGAGCTCTCCCGGATTATGCCCACTGCGGTCTCGTGCGGAAAGGCCTCCTTGTATGGCCGTTTGCTTATCAGCGCGTCATAGACGTCGGAAACGGCGACGATACGTGCCGAGAGCGGGATGTCCTTGCCTTTCAGGCCCTGCGGATAACCCGTGCCGTCCCACTTTTCGTGGTGGTAGTATGCGATCTCCTTCCCAAGATTGAGGTATGACCTTCCGCGCACCTTCTTCTCCGCTTCGGCGATGGTGTCGCCGCCGATGACCGAATGCCGCTTGATGATCTCGAACTCTTCCGGGGTGAGCCGGGCCGGCTTGTGGAGTATCACATCGGGTATCCCCACCTTCCCGATGTCGTGCAGCGGGCATGAGTTCACCAGGTCGACGATGTAATCCTCGGAGATGTAGTTCCGGTATTCGTCGGTCAGAGAGAGCTCGTGCGCCAGGATCTCCGTGTATTTCATTATCCGCTCAAGGTGGTGCCCCGTCTCGATGTCGCGGTATTCCGCGAGCTTGGCGAGCGATACGATCGTGATGAGCTGTGCCTGTTGCAGCCTGAAAGTGAGATCGCGCCACTTCTCCTCGAGGCGCGCTTTTTCCCCGTTGTCGAAAAAGAAAGCGATGACCGCGATCGGCCGGTCCTTCTCGTCCTTCATGGCCGACTCGATGTACATGATGTCGACGGCGCCTTCGCCCTTTTTGCGCATCTTCATCTCGCGGTTGCGCTGGGCGGCCGAGAACGGGTCGCGCGATATGAATTCATGATAGACGGGGCTGTCATCGTTTATCACGAATTCGGCGATGTTTTTGTCCAGCGTTTCGGACGCGCCATATCCGAG
This sequence comes from Spirochaetota bacterium, assembly GCA_041306625.1. Taxonomy (GTDB): domain Bacteria; phylum Spirochaetota; class UBA4802; order UBA4802; family UBA5368; genus MVZN01. Next base: position 979 of record JBFZEY010000342.1, read on the forward strand.
TATGAGCGAGGCCCCGGTGTTCCAGCTCGTTATCTTTCCCGACAGGTCGGTGGTGATGATGCCGATAAAATCGTTCTGGAGAATCTTCTCCTGGAACGCCGAAAGGTTCCCCACCAGCGTCTCCAGGCTCTTGCGCCGGGTGATGTCGCGCGCGACGATCTGGAATCCCTGCATTTCGCGCGAGACGGAGTTAACCATCATCTCTATCCACAGTTCGCCGCGGGACTGGGTCTTCATCCGGAGTTCGAGCGGTTCGGTGGGAGAACCGTTTTGCACGCTTGCGGATATCACCGCTTTGACCCTTTCCCGGTGTGTCTGGGGAAAGAGGGAATAAAGATCGATTGCCTTGCCCCTCTTTGTCGATAGCCCGGTCAGCTCGTGGAAGATGCGGTTGGAGTACTTGATCCTGCCGTCGTTGTTACACAGGATGATCATGTCGCGCGAACTCTCTACAAGATTGCGGTACTTGAGCTCCGATTTTAACAGCTTCTCGGAATTGCGCTGGCGGCTGATCTCCACGGCCGCCGAATTGGCGAGGAAACTGAAATACTCGAAATTTTCCTCGAAGGGCGCGTCGTCGACCGAGATCGCGATCGCTCCGACCGTGGCGTCCTGGGTCTTCAGCGGGAATATCGCCTGCGACTGGCCGTTGAAGAGATACGCCGCCTCGGCGATCTCGTTGTCGAAGGCCGCGGGGAAGCACTGCTTGAAGAAACCGAATACCTCGCGTTCGCCGCGGTAAAAGGTTGGTTTTCCGATGAGGGCCGTCTGGACAAAGGGATTGCCCGGGTTTTTCCGCGGCCTCATGTGTATGCCGGGTATTGCGATCCGAAAGATACTGTTGAGCTTCTGTAGAATATCCGGCGGGTGGATCTTGAATATATACATATCCTCGTCCTCGAAGAGGGCGAAGGCCGTTGTCCGCGCTCCAAGCTCCTTGAACCCGCAGACGATCTTGTCGACGCTCTCGCGCATGTCGTGCGCGCCCTTGATTCCGTAGACCGTGTTCACCAGTACGGTGAGCTTTTTCTCCTTCTCCTGCTGCTCCTCGTTCCGCCTGTTTATGGCGGCCTCGAGCTCGTCCGCCCGGTGGCGCAATTCCTGTTCGGAGGTGACGCGTTCGGTGATGTCTTCCATGACGATCATGACCGTTTCGACGCCGCCGCGCGCCTTTCCCAGCGGTATCGCCTTCTTACGGTAATGCACAACGGCGCCGTTTCTCTCCTCCTCAAACTCGCAGGTGGATTCCTGGCCGGCAAGAAAAGACTTCCGGGCGAGACAGTCGGGACACGGTGTTTCGCGCTCGTCGGGCGGGACCAGGCGGTAGCAGTACTGCTTTTTCCCGCTCTCGTACGCGGGGAAGGCGTCGCGGAACGCGGCATTACAGTCAAGAATCTGGAAGTTGCGGTTGAGCACGAAAACCGCGTTCGGGTTGGCGTCGAATACGGCCCGGGAAACATCAGCTCCGGCATGCGGTGACGCGCCCTGAAACATCGAGTTATCGATGGAACGAGTATCGAAAGGATTTTTTGAATCCTTGCCCATGTCCGCAGCCAACCGCCATCACATTCTATTTTTCAGCGGGATTGTCGTCTTCCTTAATACTATCTATCGGAGGGATCGCCGGGTATTAATAGACAAAAAAGCGGGAGTTGCCGAGTAGCGAGAAGTACGCCCGGCCAGGGCGCCGTGTCCGAATCAGGTCAGTATCTCGCTGATTTTCTGCGAGAGCTCGGCCGCGGTGTAGGGTTTCTGGATGAATCCCCTGACGCCCCTTCCGCGCGCCGTCCGGACACGGTCGTCCTCGGCGAAACCTGAGCTTAAAAGCACCCGCACCTCCGGATCGATCGCGAAGAGCCGTTCGAGTATCTCAAGACCCGAAAGGCCGGGCATGGACATGTCAAGAAGAACTGCGTTGATGTTTTCCCCGTTCGAGGTATATAACGCAATGCCATCTTCGCCGCCGGAAGCCGTTAGAACCTGGTATCCACAGGCGGAGAGAATTCCCCTGGCGACGTTCAGGATGGCCTGTTCGTCGTCGATTACGAGGATTCTCCCGGTGCCTCGAACCATCGCGTTTCCGGATCCATCGGTCCTGCCCGCGGGCGCTTTCTGTTCAATGAGCGGCAGGTAGACATCGAAGGTGGAGCCCTGGCCCTTTTTTGTTTTCATGAGGATATGGCCGCCATGTTGCTCGATGATTCCGTAGGCGACCGAGAGGCCCAGCCCGGTGCCGTTTTCCTTTCTCTTGGTGGTGTAAAACGGCTCGAAGACGCGCAGCGATACCTCCTCGTCCATGCCCACGCCGGTATCCTCGAAACGAATGCGCGCGCGGGGCTCGCCGTTGGAACCGCCCGGGCCCGGCGGGTCGCCATTGGCCGTGGAGAGAGTGACCGTCAGGGTGCCCCCCTCCCTTTCGCCCGGAGGACGCATAATGCTCATGGCATGGGAGGCGTTGAGACACAGGTTGAGGAAGACCTGCTCGAGCTGGCTGATGTCAGCGGACACATACAAAGGGGTATCCGTGTAATGAAAGTCCAGGCGCACGCTCTTGGGGAAGCTGTTGCGGCAGATGTTCCGCACATTTTTAAGCGGTATATTCAGATCGACCGGTCCCATTCGCATTTCCGCCCTGCTCGAGACGGCGAGAAGGCGCCGGATCATTTCGGCGGCCCTGCGCGAGGCTTCGAGGGCCGTATCAATGAATTCCTTGATCTTCTCCCGCCGGTCGATGGGTTCACCTTCCAGCATCAGTTCCAGCAGTGACAGGCTCCCCATAATGCCGCCCAGCAGGTTGTTGAAGTCGTGGGCTATGCCCCCGGCCAGCGTCCCCACGGCCTCCATCTTCTGGGCCTTTATAAGCTGGGCCTGGATCCTTTCCTTCTCCTCCTGTATTCTCCTGCTCTCGGTGATATCCTGAAGAATGCCGAAGACCGAACAGGGGTTGCCGTCCATATCCCTGTGCAGTTCCCCCATCGCATGGATATGGCGGATCTCCTTGGTCTCCCTGTGTGAAATCCTGTATTCCACGGAATAGGGTTCGCCCCGGTTGATTACACCTTCAATCACCCCGGCGATGCGATCGCGGTCCTCGGGATGTATTCTGCGGGAAACCTCTTCAAAGCTTGGATGCCGACCCGGTGGAAATCCCCATATCCGCGATCCCTCATCGGATATGCTGAAGGTGTTGGTCGCCAGATCGAGCTGCCAGTTGCCGACATGGGAGATCTTCTGGCTGCGGCGAAGGTTGTCGAGTGTTTCGGCAAGGGCCGCCTCGGCGGTTTTGCGCTCGGTGATGTCGCGTACGTAGGCCAGGGTTGCGGGACCGTCGGGAAGCTCCACAGTTGCGACGCTGATCTCGTACGGGAAGGTGCTCCCGTCGCGGCGCAGGCCGATCGATTCGTAGTTCGACGGTGCGTCTTCTCCGCTCAGCCGGGCGCGGATATATTCACCCACCTGCCTGCGCCTTTCGGGAGCGATAAACTCGAGGAGGTTCAGTCCTTCCACCGACTCTCCGTCTTCGAGATGCGCCAGGCGGCGGAACGCATCGTTTACAAAGATCAGCCTGCCCTGGCGGGCCAGGAGTATCGGAAGCGGCGATGATTCAATGAGCACGCGGAAGCGGTCGGCGCTCTCGCGCAGCGTCTTTTCAAGCAGATGGCGTTCGGTTATATCGCGGGCGATGCCCTGGGTGCCGATGAAGGCCCCCGGTTCCGGGAGAGGGCAATCATACAGGCCCTCGGCGTGAATGTGAAAAACCGGCGTCGCATGAATTGCGCTGGCCGAATATTCGACGTGCACCGAGCCCGCGATCGGCGTGAATAAGCGCAGTTCCAGGAAGCGTGTCGCCCGTCCGCCGGTGCGCCGCTCGTTGATCCGGTGGCGCGCGATCTCGATGTCCTCCGGATGTACG
>JBFZEY010000343.1:0-4826 GCA_041306625.1 Spirochaetota bacterium
TTGGCCGATCATGCGCTCCTCGCCGCACCAGCGGTTGAAGACGGGAACGCGCGTGGCGCCCGTTTCGCCTCCGAGGAGCCCCGCGAGCTCGTAAAGCCGGTCGAAGTTCTTTTTAGAGCCCAGGCCCCTCCCGCCGGCCACGACCACCTGCGCCTGTTCCAGCGGCACGGCGGGCCTGTCCCAGCGCAGCGGCGCCTCGAGACTTTCGATGCGCTTGTCGGTACGGTTGCCGGCGAACGGAAGCGGGATGATTTCGGTATGAATGCCGGTCCGCTCCCTTTTTTCGAAGACGCCCTGCTGCACCGTGGCCATCTGCGGCCGGGCCTTCGGGCAGAGGACGGTGGCGATGGCGTTCCCGGCGTAGGCCGGGCGCTTCATGGCCAGCAGGCCCGCGCCGTGATCGGGGTGGTCGGTTAGGGACAGGTCCGTGCAGTGCGCGGTGAGGCCGGTCGCGAAGCGAGCGGCCAGGCGCGGCGCGAGGTCGGCGCCGGCCTCGGTGGAGGGGAAGAGCACGATCGACGGCCGGCGTTCGCGGACGAGGCCGGCGAGGAGGTCGGGGACGATGCGGCCGTCGTAATGCTTGAGCGCCGGGTCGCTCGCGTACATGATGAGGTCGGGCCCGTATCTTTCGATAACGGGCAGGTACTGCTCCGCTTCCAGCGCGACGACAAGCGCGCAGAGCCGTTCGCCGAGCGCGTCGGCCAGCTCGCGCCCGCGCGTGATGAGCTCGAGCGCGCCCTCCAGCACCCGCTCGTGGTCCTGGATCTCGGCGTAGACCCACACATCACGATGATTTGTTTCCGTTTCGCGCGCGGCGTTCATGGGCCTTCCTCAGTAGCGCAGAATGTTGTGTTTCCGCAGCCGCTGCACAAGCGCATCGGCCTTTTCCGCGGCGCTGCCGGCCACAGGCTCGCGAGAGCGCGCATGGGTGAAGAGGTGCGTGTCGATAACGACGGTGGGCGAGCCCGCCGCGCCGTACTCGCGTTCGTCGCCGCCGATGTCGTCCATGGAAAGCTCGTCAACCGCCGCGCCGGCACTCTGCGCGATATCGGCCAGGCGCGCGAAGCGCACCCGGTTGTCGTCCCGGCCGACGGCGAACAGAAGCGGGAGCGCGGCGCGGATCTTCTGGTACTCGTGCCCGTAGATGCGCTCGATGGTGGCGTGATTTCCTTCTATATGAAAGCGATGGATGCGCGTGATGAGCGGTATTTCCAGCAGCTCCGAGAGCTGGTAGCCGACGTGGCCCGTGCCGCCGTCAATCGCCTCGCGCCCGGTGATGACGAGGTCGAAGGGCCCGAGCCTTTGTATCGCGCGCGCGAGCGCGCGGCTGGTGGCAAGCGAGTCCGAGCCGGCGAAGCGCGGATCGGTGAGGAGCACGCAGCGGTCCGCGCCGTACGCGGCGGCCTCGCCGAGCGCCTCGCGCGCCTGCGGCGGGCCCATGCTGAGCGCCGTGACCTGCGCGCCGCAAGTGTCCTTTATGGAAAGCGCCGTCTCGAGGGCGTGGAGGTCGTCGGGGTTGACGATATTGCCGCCGGCCGAGCGGTCGATCGAGCCCGTTCCCGCGTCGAAGACGGAGCGGGCGGTGTCCGGGACCTGTTTGACGCACACGAGTATGGAGAGCATGCCTAAAGCCTTCCGAATTCCTTCATGATGGCGTTGCCGATGATGATGTTCATCACCTCGGAGGTACCCTCGTAGATCTCGGTGATCTTGGCGTCGCGGAAGAAGCGCTCCACCGGGAGGTCCTTAACATAGCCGTAGCCGCCGAAGACCTGCAGCGCCTCGCGGCAGACGTCCATGGCGACCGAGGAGGCGTAGCGCTTGCACATGGCCGATTCGGTGGAGTAGGGCAGTCCCCGGTCCTTGAGGTGCGCGGCGCGGTAGATGAGCAGGCGAGCCGCGTCCAGGCCGGTCTTCATCTCCGCGAGCTTGAAGGCGACGCCCTGGAATGTACCGATGGGACTTCCGAACTGGCGGCGTTCCGAGGCGTACCTCGCCGCGGCCTCGTATGCCGCCATGCCGATCCCGAGCGCCTGCGCCGCGATGCCGATGCGCCCCGTGTCGAGCGCCTGCATGGAGATTTTGAAACCGTCCTCCGGGCGGCCCAGGATGTTCCGTTTCGGGACGCGCACGCGGTCGAAGTAGAGCTCGGAGACCATATTGCCGCGCATTCCCATCATGTCCTCGATCTTTCCGACTTCGAAGCCCGGCATGCTTTTCTCGACGATGAAGATGGCGATGCCCCGGGCCTTTTTGCGCGGGTCGATCGTGGCCGCCACGAGGAACACCTCGCCCGTGCCGCCGTTGGTGACGAAGGCCTTCTGACCGCTGATGAGGTAGCCGTCGCCGTCCGGCGTGGCCGTGGTGCGGATGGACGCGGCGTCGGAGCCGGCCTGCGGCTCGGTAACGGTGAAACCGCCGATCTTACGGCCGCTCGCCAGGTCGGCTGCGTAGCGCTCGATCTGCTCCGGGCTGCCGAACGTAAGGAGCGGCGCCAGGCACACGGAGTTGTGCACGGTGACGCCCAGGCCCACGGCCGCGCTTACGCGCGAGATCTCCTCGATCGCTATCGCGTAGCTTATGCTGTCGAGCGCGGCCCCGCCGCAGTGCACCGGCGCCTGGATGCCCCAGAGGTTGATGCGGCCCATCTCGGCGACGAGTTCGCGCGGAAGCGGGCGCGACTCGCGGTCGAGTACGTTCGCCCATTCCTCCAGCGCCTCGCGCGCGAAGGTGCGAATGGCCTTCTGCACCATGAGCTGGGTTTTATTGAGAGAGAGGTCCATGGGGTGAATAAAAAGGGCGGCGTGGTGGGTGTGTCAAGTATTCTTTCCGGGGGGCCTTCCCGGGGGCGTGGAGCCTGAGTAGTTTTTATATTCTTTTGTTGCCCCGGCGGAAGCGGAACTCTGTGCGGTTTTAATAACGTATACTATCCTGCGCACATTTACGCAAAAAAGCCCCCGAAAAACAATTGACACCGCTCCCGTATTTCCTTACTTTCGGTAAGGAATTAAATGCCAAAACGAGGAGCGCCATGCCCTATTCGGTGATAACAAGCAAGGGACAGATTACCATTCCCAAGACCGTCAGAAACCGGCTTAACCTGAAGACCGGCGATAAGCTCGATTTTCAAATACAGGAAGGAGAGTTGAAGCTGGTACCCGTAAGCGGATCGGTCGCCGGGCTGTTCGGAATGCTGTCCAGAGAGAAGGGGAGAACGGTAACGGTGGAACGCATGAACGCGGAACTCGGAAAATCCGTGGGATTAAAAAATAAATGACGGGGCTCGACACTAATATCCTGGTCCGTTTCCTGGTTAATGATGACAAAGTTCAGGCCGCAAGGGTAAAACGCTTTTTTCTGAAGGCCGAGGACGAGGGGGAGCTCCTGTATATTTCGAATCCGGTCGTTCTTGAGCTGCTGTACGTGCTCGGTTCCGTTTATGGTTACGGGACGGAAGAAATTCTTACGGCCCTTGCGTCGATGCTGTCCATCCCCATATTCTCCTTCGAGAATCACGATCTTATCCACGAGCTCGTCGAGCGGGGCGGGGCGGGAAAAATCGAGCTTGACGATCTCTTTATCGGCCTGAAATCAAAAACGGCCGGATGCGCTACGACAATTACGTTCGATAAAAAGGCCCCCAGATCGGGTCTTTTCACGATGCTGAAGGATTCGTAGCCGGTATCGCGTGCGTATTTCCGGCGGCGGCCTGCCGGTTTTATGGCATATTCAGGCGCCAGTCGCACCATCTCCTCACCGCAGCAGTACCGCCCTCACGATCGATTTCATCCACGGCCTGAACGATTTTCTCGCGGAGGCGAGGCTGGCGAACTTGAATATCTCGGCCTCGGTGGGATAGGAGAATATCTGTCCCATGAAGGCGGTCGATTTCATGCCGCCGCGTATGGCCATCGAGGCGAGCGGGATGATCTCGCCCGCCCTGTTACCGACCATGGTGGCGCCGATGATGCGGTTCTTTTTCCCCAGCACGAGCTTTAAAAATCCTTTGCTCTCGCCCTCGGTCCGCGCCCGGTCGTTGTCGCGGAGTTCGACCTTTATGGTGTCGGCGAATAAGCCCGTCGCGCGAGCCCGGTCTTCGGTGTATCCCACGTGCGCCACCTCGGGGCGCGTGTAGGTGGTCCAGGGCACGGCCGAATAGTCGACGGCCGATTTATACAGCGGGAGGATGATGTTGCGAAGCACCACGCCTGCCTGGTAGCCGGCCATGTGGGTGAACTGGTACGGGCCGGCGACGTCGCCGCAGGCGTAGATGTTTCCGACGCTTGTCTGTAGAAAGCGGTTTACGCTGATGTATCCCTTCGCGTCAAGCCGGATGCCCGTCTCCTCGAGCCCCATGTCCGCGGTGACCGGCTTTCTCCCCAGCGATACCAGCAGGTGGCTTCCGGTGAGCCTGCGCGCGGCGCCGCCTTTTTCGATGACGACGGTGATGCCTTTGCCCGATTTTTTTATTTCCTTGATCGTCGCCGAAAGCTCAAGGCCGATCCCTTCTCCGCGGAGTATCGCCTCCATGAGCGGCGCGACCTCGGCATCGTCGTTGGGAAACAGGCGCGGCGCCATGTCGACCATCTCCACCTCCGAGCCCAGATGACGGAATCCCTGGCCCAGCTCGAGCCCTATGGGGCCGCCGCCGAGGACGATCAGCTTTTTTGGAAGCTGTCGTATGTCGAAGATGTTACGGTTCGTCAGGAACGGGACGCCCGCGAGGCCCGGGATGGGCGGCACCGCCGGCTGTGAGCCGGTGGCGATTACGATGTATTTGCCGGTGATTGTCCGGTCATTGATTCTTACGGAATGCCGGTCGAGGA
>JBFZEY010000344.1:0-3097 GCA_041306625.1 Spirochaetota bacterium
CGCGTATGCTGCGCTTTCGAATCGGCCTGCGCCTTGCCCTCGGGTGTGATCCGAGGTTGTGAAACCACTTCAAATGTTTTTCGCAAAACCCTCCAAGAATTGCCGTTGCCAAACAAAGCCCATGACTTGCGGTGGCCGACATCTGGCTGGACCAATCGTTTAGGCTGCCTTGCCGCTTTTCCCGGCCGGTTGTTTCCCGGCCAGCAGCGTTCTCAATTGCTTTAGTGTTTCTCGGACCGGAATGAGCTCTATGCCGTCTTCATACAACCGCCGGTCGCCCATGTACACCAAATAGGCTTTGGCCATCGGATAGTCGGCCAGAAATGATTTCAACCCGCTGAGCAGAGAGGTGGACAATCTCGCAGTCCGTTTTATTTCAAACGCCAGCAATCCCTTGGGACCGTAGAGAATAAAATCGACTTCGCGGCCGTTGGATGTCCGCCAATAGTAAACGGTGTAGCCGAGGTCGAGTGACCGGTTCAACGCCATGACCTCTTGTAGAAACAGCGTTTCCAATGCGATGCCCTCCACCTCTTCCGGGGCATCCAGCGGGCCCATCGGTCTGATCGTGCGGTAGACGCCGGTATCGAAGAAATAGAACTTCGGGTGCACCGCCAGCCGTCTTTTTGCCTTCTTGGCAAAGACCGGTAAACGATAGGCGATCATGAGCTCTTCGAGGATCGAAAAGTAATTTTCGACGACCTTCCGCTCCACCGCGCATTCCCGGGCGACCGATGCGATATTCAGAACGGACCCCTGGGAAAAACTCGCCGCTTCCAGAAATCGCGCAAAGGCCGACAGGTTCCGCGAAAGACCTTCCTGTCGAATTTCCTCTTCGAGATAGGCCTTCACGTAGGCCTCAAGGTATCGTTGCGGGGTTGCTTCGACATAGGCACTGGGCAGGTGGCCGTACCGGAGCGAGTGTTCGAGCTTGAAATCAGCCCCGAGCTCAGCAACCGTCAACGGGTGCATGGAAAGCATCAGGGCTCGCCCGGCAAGAAGATTTGGCCCTTTCCGCCGGAGTTTCCGAGGACTCGAGCCTGTGAGAATGAAACGATACTTTCTGGATTCGATCAGGCGGTGCACTTCATGCATGAGTTCAGGGACCCGCTGAACTTCATCGATGATGATCCAGTCCTTGAAATCCGGCGGAATGAAACTCACCAGCCGCTGCGGGCGAGCGGTCAGGTCGTTGAAAATATCGGCTTCGAGGAGATCAATATAGATGCTACCGGGAAAGGCCGCCTTCACCCACGTGGTCTTTCCGGTTCCTCTCGGGCCGAATAAAAAAAAGCTTTTGCCTTTTGGCGGAGATGTTAATCTGGAATACATAACTCCATTTTGCATATATATATGGAAACAGCAAGGAGATTTTTAAAAAATGGTTCTTCGCCGACGTGTAGAAAGCCTGATAGATTTTCAGGGTAAAGTAGCGCAAGTCGTGAAAGTCGTAGGCTTTGAGTTTAGGTTGGATTTATGTAGTTTATGCAAAGGGTTGGAAATCGTCAATCGCAGATTGGCTAAATACGCGCGCAAGGTAGAAAATGTTTGCTATTTTATTGGAGTATGGTATAAAATTCTTGTATGAACAAAGGCCGCTATCTAACGAATCATATTGCACTATTTCAGATCCAGGCTTTCCATCCCTTACTGCTACCAGGTAGTCGGTGAAAAAAAGATCGATATCATGACTGACGGCATTCGGGTGACCAGCGCTGAAAACCTGCTGGGGGCGTTGATTTGAGGTTACTGCTCAGCTATTTGAAATTCTTCATAACGCCAACGCAAAGGATATCCCATCCCGTACACGTGCAATCTGTTCGGCCGACAGGGTGGTTATCAAAGCACCGATTTTACCCTTTGACACGGTTTGAATATGATCACAATTGACGGCGCATTCCCGGGGCATCCCGTCTTCACGGTTAAGTTGGACTTCGCTGGGGATGTCCCTCACCGTTGAGGTGATAGGCGCCACGGTGACTTCCCCAAGGTAGCTGATTATCGAGTTCCTGCTGAGGATCAGCACGGGCCGCTTCTTATCCGGAGATTTGAACTTGTACCATCTGATCTCGCCCCTTTTCATTCATCCCCCCACTTCTGTTCCTTTTCCCACTCGCTGAATTCGCCCCTCCTGACAGGATGGCGGGCATACCCTTTGCGATGTTGCTCCTCCAACCGGCGAGCATGGTACCTTTCAAGCGCATCCCGCAAGGCTTGGCGGGTGAAAGAGGACCGGGTCGTCTTGAGATCTTTGACAACTTTGTCGACGGCCCCCACCAGTTCATCATCAAGCGTCATCTGGACCATTCGCATAACTGACTTCCCATCAAATTTATGTTGATTTTTATCATTATAATAATCAACATTAAAACGCAGGTCAACCCAATTCGCTGAGTAGCACCGGCGCGGTGTCGGCAAGCATATGACCTTGACTCCGTGGCAGACATCCGGTTATTGTGGCAAAATTACCTCATTCTATCTGAGAGTGCCGTGACCGCGAATCGGTTGTCGGCGTGGATTGATTTCGGTCGGAGGCGTATGGGGGAGAATCGGGTCGTTGTCACCGGACTGGGGACCGTCAATGCCATCGCCCGGAGTGTGCCCGAGTTTTACCGCGCCCTGCGGGCCGGCCGCTGCGGCATCGGTCCGGTGACCGTCTTTGACACCGCCGAGTACAGAACCCACACCGGCGGTGAGGTGCGACAGTTCGCCCCCCGTGAGATGATCCCGCGCCCCTTTTCCCTCAAGCGCATGTCACGCGCGGACTGCATGGCCATGGCGGCGACCGTGGAGGCCTTGAACGACGCCGGGCTTTTCGCGGTGCCGGACAAGCTGCGGGCCGAGATGGGCGTCGTGATCGGGGGCGGGGCCGGCGGGATGCTCGAGTGCGAGCCGGTTTACCGGGACTATCTCCTGGGCACGGGCCGGGGAGAAGCCTATTCCCGGTTTGCCTCCTTCTGCTGCGCCTCTTCGGCCGACCGGATTGCCACCCATCTGGGGCTCATGGGGCCCAAGACCACCTTCATGACCGCCTGCTCATCCGGGGCGACCGCCATCGGCTACGCCCGTGACCTGATCCAGACAAACATGGCGCCGG
>JBFZEY010000345.1:0-6579 GCA_041306625.1 Spirochaetota bacterium
CAGCACTCCTTCGAACCGGCGGCGACAGGGATAATTCGAGCTCCCCATGCAGAGCTCGTAGGTGAACTCCTTTCCGGTAAGGCGCCGGACCACCTCCAGCGCCACCGGGATGTCCTTTTCCAGAAGCTGCTTCTGCAGCGCCCGGGTCTCGGTGCTCACCCAGAGCCGTTTGTCGTTCCCGATACAATAGCTGATAGCGGGCACGAGGTAGGCGAGGGTCTTCCCCACTCCGGTTCCCGCCTCGACGAAACATCCAATTCCGTCGCACAGGGCCTCGAGAATATAATCGGCCATGCGCGACTGCTCCTCCCGGGGCTCAAAACGCCCGTCGACCGACGACAGTATGCCGTTTTGCCCGAAAACCTCTTTCATGGAGAAACACCGAACGAATTTGATGGGATGCACAAGCTCATGCCGGGCCGAAGGCTGGCCCGGCGGGGGTTAATAATCAAGAACTATTTAAGGCCTGTGCGGTTATTCGAACCGGAACGAAGGGTAGCGGTCCACGAGCCCCGTCATGAAGGCGCTGACGTTCGCCATATAATTGAAATAGCGCACCATGAAGTCGAAGAGCACGTTGGGCCACCTTCTGGTGGCGAGGATGGCCACGAGGCCGACGAAATAAATGAGGAGCGCGCCGAGCGAAAGCAGGGCGACGAGAACCAGGTGCGGCAGGAGCGCCAGCACGATGCCGATCCCCGTGAGGCGGAGAAAGGCCAGGAAACGCGAGTAGCGCACGGGGTAGGTGACCGAAAGCTGAAGGGCAAAATCGATATTCCTGCGCCCGGTAAACCCGGGCATGTCCTCAACCACATCGAATGCGCACCCCGCAAGCGAAATCGCCCCCCGCAGCGTGTTTTCCTGGACCTCGAGAAAGTCCTCGTCGGGGTAGCCCCTGAAGAGCACCAGCAGCATGTTGATTAAACCCAGTATAGCCGAGATCGCCGAATACAGTATGTTGACAAAAAACCGGGGGAGAAGCCCCAGTAAATACAGGCCCGAAAGCCTCAGGACCGCCCCGAGGCGCGAATAGGTAAGCGAGTAATCGATTGAAAAATTAATTACCCCGCCGGGCACGGTGTCCGCACCGGCAGGACCGCCCTTTTCCAGGTCGGACTGATACCGCGAGAATTCATGCCTGGTCTCAATGTCGAGATAATCCTCGGAAGAACTCGAGCGTTTCAATGCCGGCCTTCTACCCTTATCGGGCTCGAAGAGGTCTTCGGCAAACTCCTCTTTCTGCAGCTTCTCGAGGTCTATCTCCGGAAGGCTGTGCTCCTGAACCTCGTCGATTATTCGAAGGTCGCACTCACCCACAAGGTCGTCGACGCTCAGCGACGGGTCGATCTCACGGATGTTGAGCTTGATGTCCTCCTCGCCGGCAAGGGCGTCGTCGATCGATCGCGCCGTGGTCGCGGCCGGGGCTTCTTCAACGCCAAGCTCGTCGATGGAGAGGCCGGTATCCTCAAGCGTAAGGCGCTCGTCGTCTATATCGACACCCCTCTTAAGCTCCTCGACCTCGTCAAGGGTGATGTCCAGAGTATCGAGATCGATGGTCGTATCAAACTCATCGTCCACCAGGCGGGGGGGGGTGGACCTCCTGCCTGACGGCGCCGACTCTTCCAGATCGTCGAATATAAAGTCATCCCCCGGCAGCGCATTGTCCGGGATGGCGCCTTTCTTCTGCGCTCCCTCGTCGAGCTCTATATCGAGCGAATCGAGGTCGATCGTTATACTCTCGTCGATGTCGGTGGAATCCCTGGAAAACACTTCGTCGGATTTTATCTCGCTGTCGATGATGATTTCATCCGAAAAGTCCATCGCGTTCCGCACCGTCCCTCCGGCTTCTCCCTTCCGGGAGCCGGCCCTGACGGGGGGAGGCTCATCTTCCAGCATGATCGAGTCGAAATCGACCCCATCGTCCGGAACGGGCGCGCCTCGCTTTGCGGGCGATGACTTGGGTTTAACGTCGGTATCGTCAATGAAGCTGATGTCGTCGAATTCTCCCGGGGCATCCTGAATTTCCGCGCCAAGGCTCTCCCCGAAGTCTTCGAGTTTCAGCGCCTCATCCTCGAGCTGTTCGTGTTCCCCGGCGGGCCCTCCGCCTTTAGGCTCTTCGGCCATGAGGCTGTCGATGGCGTCCAGCCCGAAATCATCGGTGCTGAGGTCGTCCTTCATCACCGGCTCGTCGCCGGAAGGAACAGAATCAAACTCCTCAAGGGCCCTGGCGAGCTCCTCGTCAGTGGGCAGGGGCTCGTCCGAAGCCGGCCCTTCACCCTCTACATGAAAACCGAGGTCCATGTCCAAATCATCCGGGCGGCCGCGTTCCGCTGCCGCGGCGGTCACGGTCTGCCTTTCACGACGATTGTCGATTATCACATTGGTCCCGCACTTCGGGCACGAGAAACCGAATTTCTTGTTGGTTATCTTTTCATCGTCCACCGCGTAAGCAGCATCGCAATGTGTGCACCGTACTATCATCGCGCTCTCCTGACCTTATCTCCCCGGGTAGTATCGCTCATTGACGTTATGCTGCACGATCAGAAATGAAATCGGGAGAAACAGAATCATGTACCATTTAAGGTCCCTTCCGTTAAGCTCCTCCGATTTCTGCATGTACTTTAAATTAATGTAAAGACTCCACAGGCCGAGGGTAAGCAGCACGAGCACTATGTTGGATACCGGTTTGTCGTTGAATATACGGCTTACCCTCGCGAGCCACCAGAAATAATACAGGCCCCCGGTAAGCACCATAAGGAGAAACAGGACTATAAGGTTATTTTCCGGGACGTTCTCGACCTTCATGAGCGCCTCTGATCTTTCTTTTCCGCCGTCGGTCCGCGGCAGTCCATTATCATTACTAACTTATGGAATCAAACTAAAAAGTTCAATAAATAATTCCCCCGTCGGTTCGCGTAAAGGCGGCAAATACTCCTTTAACAGTCAAATTCCACCGACGGGAAAAGCCCGTTGCCGTCATGTAACGACTCTATTCTATTAACGGAAAAACACGCCTGATTTCTTACTTTTTTTTCCGGCTTTGAAGGCACCTAATCGAATCGTCGCCTTCAAAGCCGGTAAAAAGTTCTTGTAATTTTGGCCAATTTTTCGGCCATAATCAGGCTATAGCAACCGGCACGCCCACGGAGCATACTACAAAAATGAGCCTTTTAAAGGAATTCAGCTATCCCGACATTCTGCAGCGGCGACTGCTCTACTACAACCTCTTCGCCACGGTCTTTTTGATATCATTCATCTTCGCGGACATGTCCCTCGCCTTCAATTATTACGCCCCCTATGAGTCAACGTTCAGATTTGTTTTCCTTGCCGTCCTCGCGGGCCTTTTTCTGGGCAACCTCGCGGGGCGTTTGCTTTTCGCGCGAATCAGCCGTTTCCGGATGATATATTCGATATCCGATCTCGCCTTCACGATCGGTTGTGCTCTCTTCGTCGCAAGAAAGTGCTTCGCGCCCGCCGGGGCTGAGCCGCTGCTGGACCTTTTTTTCAATGCGCGGGGGGCGCTCTACGCGGCGATGCTGGGCGTTTCCTTTTTCGCGGGAATCAAGGGCGCTTATTTCCTAAAAATCGCATGCGGTGAGTTCATTGATGAGAAAAAGAGCCTCATCGCTTTCTTCGTCATTAGTTTTATCGCTCTTACGGCCGGAATGGCGCACGGATTTCTGGCCTTCCGCCTTTCCCCGGCCTATTACCTCGGCCTTATCCCGTTTTTGATCCTTCTGCCCACGGTCTTTCTCATAAAGCTTCCCTACAGCCCTCCGACGCTCTATGCCCAGGAATACAAAGAGCACCATCCTGAGCAAAAAACCGCCGCCCGGAAGAGGGAAGATCTCGCGTTCGCCTATTTGAATTTTTCCTATGTTCTCGTATATCTCTTTCTCGGTTACCAGACCGTTATTAAATTCTTCGGGGATTTCATCCACGTGCAGATGCTTTTTGTTTTTGCCTGCACTGCGGCACTCCTGGCAGGTTTTGCCGCTGCGCGCCTTTTTAAAAAGGCATTTCTCCCCCTTTACACCGAGGTACTCTATCCGCCCGCATTCATACTTTTTCTGATAGCGATAAACTCGCTCGGGAACTCGACCGGAATCGCGGCCGGAATCGCGGTTTTCCTGCCTGTCGCGGGCGTATTCGGGTTTTCCATCTACCACACCCTGCGCGATATCCTCGAGACCTACGATCATGGCAGGCGGTTCGCGATTATTGATTTTTCACTTTTCGTACTCCCTGTACCGATTCTGGCGGCGCTTCACCTGCTGGATTTCACCTACCTGTGGTTCTTCGTGATCTTTTACGTTGCGGCGCTCCTGAACACGGCGATTCCCGTCATTCATCTTATGCAGTCGAAGTCGGGTTCATGGGCGAGGGCGGTCTACCTGACCGGAGCGGCGGCTTTTATCCCGCTTATGCTGTTTGTCCATATCAATTTCGATATTCCGCTCAACAGGGAACTCTACGTTACCCATATCGCCGGTTTCGCCGATCTTGTCTCGCCAGAAGCCGCCCCGGTACCGGGGCATGCGGGTTCGCTGGTCCGCTATAACGGAAGAAAAATTTTCTCGGCGCGTGACGATTCGATAAAAAATCTGCAGCGTGCGCTCGTCCCGCTCGCGCTTTTTGCACCCGTTCCAGTGGACGGAAACCCCGGGATACTCTTTATCGACGGCAACCAGCGTTTTTATAGAAATCCATCAATCGGTTATTTTCCCGGCGCCGTATGCCTCGACTATGTTCCGGAACGTTCCGTCGATTTCGGCCAGTCACCAATTACCGGCAAGGACTTTTACTATACCGAGAGGGGTGAAATACTACGCCACCTGAGCCTCCTGCGCGGCAAAATGAGGATGGTCGTCGATATTCCCAACCTTTATGACCTGGCCTGCAATCGCTTCCGGTTTTCCGAAGAATACTATCGGATAGTACGCCGTTCCCTGTTCCACGACGGGCTGTTCGTCCAGGTTTTCAACCTGTCTCACAGCGCACCCTCCACGCTTAACGGGGCCCTTTCCGGGATGAAGAAAGCATTCCGGCATTTCGCCGGTTTCCTTTTTTCCGACCATCTCGTCGTCGTGTGCGCCGCTGAAAAGTCCACCCTGGCCCTTAAACCAGAGGGCCAGGACAGGCTTGTCTCCCTGTTCAGGGAGAATCCCGCTCTCTCCGGGCTCTTCATTAACGAGTATCAGCCGCTCGCCCATCTTCTTTTTAATGATGTCGACGATATGCTTGTCCATGTTGCCGGAACGGACAGGCCCGCGTGGCCGTGCTCTGACGAGGGCTCCGGGTACGGCCTCAACGAATCGCTGGAAAACAGCTACCTGTCGAACAACCTGAAAATCGCAGAGCTCGTATCCGCCGAGGGCGCGCTGCCTTATTTCAAGGCGGGGGTTCTTGCGGGCATCCAGGCGCGCACCCAGGCATTTACCCTGCTTAAAAAGGCCGCGCTTATGGAGGTTCGCGGGGAATTCGACGGCGAGACTGCGGTTCTTGCCCAGCTGCGCAGGATGGGTGATTATATGCCCGATCTGCGCACTTACATCAATGCACAATTGACCTTCAAGGAACACTATTATTATTCCGAGGCCGTGCGTTATGAGAAAAACCGGCGCTGGGACGAGGCCGGAACGTTCTACCGCGCGATCATCCAGATAAACCCGGACAATTTCGAGGCGAACTACCGGCTGGGCATGTTGTCGATAACGGTCCAGAATCTCGATGATGCTTTCAAGTATCTCCAGCGGGCGATGGTGCTAAAGCGCGACGACACCAAGGTGCTCTATCAGATGGGGGTTCTCTATTTCGCGATGGGACGCCCGCAGGAGGCGCTCGAGTATTTCAGCCGGGCGATGGACCTCAGGGAAAACACCGCCTCGATTCTGCATTATACGGGACTCTGCCATGAGAAACTCGGCAGGGGCCAGGAGGCCAGGGCCTACTACGAGAAGGCGCTGCTGCTCGACCCGAACGACTGCGCGATCCAGTCGAGCCTCGAGCGGGTGAGCGTGATGATCGAAGATGAAAAAAACCGCTGGAAAATGCCCGACCCCAGAAATCAGTCGGACGTCGAGCAGGGTGAGAGCATTCCGCTTCCCATCAACCAGTCGGCGAGGGATATCCGCCTCAGCGACACCGAGGCCGAGGCCGCCAAGGAATAGCGCGCTAACGGTCTCCTCCAAAACCGTATTTTCCCCTGATCATGCCTACCACCGCCGAGGGCGAGCGCGGTACATGCACCGTAACGGTACGGTTCCTCCTGCGCCCGAATTCAACGCATTCATCATGCGCATCCATCGCGAGATCTATCTTTGTTCCCCTTATTGCTCCTCCCCTGTCCAGCGCCACGTAAAGAACCCCGTCGCAGTCAATTATTGAACCGAAGGGAATAAGCGACGAGTCGACCGCGGCCGGTCGGATGCCTGAATCCAGGAGCGCCCTGATCGAAAGCCCCCCCACCGCCAGCTGGTCGCTCCAGTCGATTGCCAATTCGCCGTTATCACCGGTGACATGTTCGGTGTTACAGCACGCGCCGGGACAATACGCTGTTAACTCGCACACCATGGCCAC
>JBFZEY010000346.1:0-7950 GCA_041306625.1 Spirochaetota bacterium
CGATGCTCCACCATGTTGTCCCGCAGGTAATCAAAACCGAATTCGTTGTTGGTGCCGTAGGTTATATCGCAGCCATACGACCTCTGCCGCTCCCCGTGGTCCATATCGTGCTGAATAACGCCAACGGTAAGCCCCAGGAACCTGTAAATCGGAGCCATCCATTCGGCGTCGCGACGCGCCAGGTAATCGTTGACGGTTACCACATGGGCTCCCATTCCGCCGAGAGCATTAAGATAAACGGGAAGCGTCGCAACGAGCGTTTTCCCCTCGCCCGTCTTCATTTCGGAGATTTTACCCTGGTGCAGTACGGCGCCACCCATCATCTGGACGTCGAAATGGCGCATGCCCAGCGTCCGGACCGAGGCCTCCCGGACAAGCGCGAAGGCTTCCGGTAGAATATCGTCGATGGATTCGCCCCTTTCGATCCGCCCCCTGAATTCCGTGGTTTTTGCCCTCATCTCGTCGGGCGTGAGCCCTTTAATTCCCGGTTCGAGCTCGTTTATGCGGGCTATCAGCGGTCGGAGCTTTTTAACATCCCGCTCATGCTTCGTTCCGAAAAATATACTTAGAATCTTATCAACCATCAGTACGCTCCTGGAAATGTTCGGTCCGACGACTTATAAGCGTCGCCTGTATATCGATATAATTCAGACTTTCGACATCCTGCATGTATGCGGAGTCCCGCAGAGTATTTATATGATCGTGACGTCTTCTCAATTCAAGTCAGCTTTATCAACAATAGGGTCTTTGCCGATCGCTAAGTTACAAGGCGAATAGCAGACCGACCGTATTATTTCAACCATAATCCCTATATCACATCGTGGATTATCATATCATCGCGGTTGATGACTTCCTCATAATACGTTCCGCTCAATATCCCGCGAATTTCGCGGGTCTTTTTCCCTTTGATCAAACCAAGCTCGACCGCGCTGTAATTGCTTATCCCCTTGCCGATAACGTTTCCGTTCGCGTCCATAACATCCACCGCGTCTCCAGGATTAAATTTACCAACAACGCCGATGACTCCCGACGCAAGGAGCGATTTTTTGCTTTCAACGAGGGCGTTCACCGCTCCACTGTCGATGCTAATACCCCCGGAAGATTTCATATTAAAGGCAATCCATCGCTTCCGGCTCTGCATGTGGTTTTTGCCGCCCATGAAAAGCGTCCCGACTTTTTCCCCGCGTAATATCGAAGGCAGCACGCCCGGCTTTCGACCGTTTGCGATAAGCATAAGCTCCCCTGATTTCATGATTATCTCGGCCGCCTTTATCTTCGTCACCATGCCGCCCGTGCCGTGTGAGCTCCCCGCTCCTCCTGCTCGACGCCGGACATCCTCGTCAATTACCCGAATTTCCTCGAGGGGAAGTACATCCGTCAATTCCCTGTAAAAGCCCTCAACGTCCGACAGGATGATCAGAAGGCCGGCCTCGACGATGTTCGCAACATGCGCCGAAAGAGTGTCATTATCGCCAAACCTGATTTCCTTGACCGCCACCGAATCGTTTTCGTTGACGACAGGCACCACACCCATTTCGATCAGCGCATTGAAGGTGTGACGCGCGTTAAGAAAACGCCTCCGGTGTTTTACGTCATCCTCGGTAAGTAAAATCTGTCCGATTGTGCGGCCGTGTTTATGGAAGCATTTACGGTACTCGTCCATAAGGAGGCTCTGCCCCACCGCGGCCATTGCCTGCTTTTCGGGAATGCTGAGATTTTCGCGCTTTTTCTCCATGGCTCCGGCGCCCGCGCTTATGGCTCCGGAGGTCACCACTACCACCTGGTATTTTTGCTCAATCAATGCCGCGATATCGCCGACCAGACGTTCGATGGACCGCCGGGACAGCTTCCCTTCGTCCGTGATCAGCGACGAGCCGATCTTTACGACAATTCGCTTGACGCCCTTGAGGATCCCCTTACGCGGCATATGCTACTCCATTAGCTCTTCTATAACGTTGATCAAGCTTTCAAGATTCAGCCCGCTCACCGATGAAATTGGAATAACCTTTTCATCCTTAAACAGCGATTCCATCCGCAGCACCTCGCTGTCATCCGCAAGGTCAACTTTGCTCAGGAGGACCGCGGATGGACGGGCAAGCATTTCCGGATTATAGGTCTCAAGCTCCGAACGAAGCAATTTCAGCGCATACAAGGGATCTTCAGCGGTAATGTCGATCAGGTACAGTATGACTCTTACGCGTTCGATATGCCGCAGGAAAGAAAGTCCGAGGCCCAGGCCCCGGTGAGCACCCTCAATTATACCGGGAATATCGGCAATCCGTATACTTGTACCATCAGCCCGTTGCACGACACCCAGGTTCGGTATAAGTGTTGTAAACGGGTAATCCGCTATTTTTGGTTTTGCATTGGTGAGTTTCGACAACAGTGTGGATTTGCCCGCATTGGGTAGCCCTACAAGCCCGACATCGGCTATGAGCTTGAGGTTAAGCCGCACGCGTTTCTCATCGCCCGGCATGCCCGGCTGTGCGAAACGCGGTGTCTGGTTGGTGGAAGATTTAAAAAAGGCGTTGCCCTTGCCGCCGATTCCACCGGATGCCAGCAGCATCGCTGGCCCCTCCGCCGTAAGGTCCAGGATTATCTCCCCCGATCCATCATCCAATACTTCCGTACCAGGCGGGACTTTGATCACAAGATCGACACCGTTCCTGCCGCTCCTGTTGTTCCCCATACCGGGCTGCCCGTTTTCTGCTTTATATATCCTGTCCTTGAAAAAGTGCGATAAGTTATAATATGAATTTCGTGCCTCAATGTATACGTCTCCGCCTTTGCCGCCATCGCCTCCGTCCGGTCCGCCTTTGGGGACGTATTTTTCCCTGAAGAAAGACACCGCTCCCGCACCGCCTTTCCCGGCGCGAATGTTTATTGAAATGGAATCGGTGAATTTGGCCAAATTATTTTCCGCTGTCGATAAAATGATAAATCGCGTGCCGCCGGGACGCTCGATACTGCGTCTCTACGACACGCGATCTTTCCCTGTGTTATGTACGGGCAAACCGATGCCCGGAACGGCCCGTGCCTGAAGGGGGCCGTCAGGAAGCCGGGTATACGGAAACCTTTTTCCTTGTTTTGTTGATAAATTCGAACTTGATGATGCCGTCGACTGTCGCGAAGAGCGTATCATCGCCGCCTTTACCGACATTATTACCCGGATGTATTTTCGTACCGCGCTGCCGCACGATTATCGTTCCGCTTTTTACGAGCTGACCGCCGAACCTTTTTACGCCTAGACGTTTCGACTGAGAGTCCCTGCCGTTTCGTGTTGAACCGCCGCCTTTCTTATGAGCCATATCACACCTCTATCACTGATGTATGGAACCACCGCCTTAATCCACGGCACCATTTCTATCGTATACTTATCCCGAGACTACCCGGGTATTCCCTTTCAATCTCCCTCATTCCCGCAAGCATGGTTTCCACAATGACTACAAGCGCCTTCTTCCGGGATTCCGGAATACCGTTAACCGCTATCCTCGTTTCGAGAAAACCCTCGCCCTGTACGACGTCCTGCTGTATCCCGGCCACCTTCGTTATCCCGACAACCGCGGACTGCGCAATCGCCGAAATGCCCGCGCACACGATGTCCGTCCCTTTCGTGCCGAACCCCGTGTGTCCTTCTATCCTGATCACCAGTTCCGCGAGTCCGGCCGCGTCCGGCCATGAATCGGCGCCGCGGCATTCCAGGATAACCCGAACCACGTCCTTACTGGAGAACGAGGTCCTGTATCTTTACCTGAAGATAACGCGGGCGAAAACCGAGGGTGCGGGTGTAATTCTTTCTTCTTTTAAATTTGATCCCGCGGACCTTTTTCCCGCTTATCTCTTTAAGAATCGCCGCCGAAACCTTCACGTTATTCAGATACGGCCTGCCGACTAAGATTTTCTCTCCGTCGACGAGCATGAGTACCTTTTCTATGGAAAGCCTGTCGGTCTTACCCTGGAGGGTCCTGTCGACGTTCAAGACCATGTCTTTTTCTACCTTATATTGCTTTCCGCCTATTTCAACTATCGCATACATTGTTTTCTATCCCTGTTATCCTTAGAATCATGCCTGATATTGCCTTATAACGATAAGGGGAGCTTCACTCCCCTGTACGTGGGCCCACTTGGATTCGAACCAAGGACCCCCTGATTATGAGTCAGATGCTCTAACCGACTGAGCTATGGGCCCCGAAGCGGGGACACAGTACAACAATACGGCATTTTTCGTCAACCAAATAATTATGTCATTTGACGCATTTCACAGCGATCGTAAGCTGGCATCATCGAATGGCCAAATATCACTGCTTTCGGCATTCTGGGAGGGTAGTATCGTGCGCAACCCGCGACTGAACGCTGTAATCAGTCGCCTCGCCGGTTCTCCACCACTGCCACATATGGAGAAATCGAACGCCCGAAACCGTAGTAAAACCGCTTCTCGTTGATTTCGATGGCGTCGTTGTATGCTTCGACCATCCCGACCACATGTACTATGGCCGCAACGACAAAAAGCAGGCCCGATACAACCAGCTTGGATTTCCTTTCCGTACCCGACGAATCTCCAATGAGGCCCGCATATAAATAATAGCCGGAGGCGGAATATCCGAGCACCGAAAGCAGGCAGAACGATATCCCCTTGAGATCTTCTTTTAAATAAATATGGCCACCGCCCGGAATAATCAGGGAAAGCATGCAGGCCAGTCGCGGATCCTTCTCCTGAGGAACGGTTTTTGCGTCCCTGCGCTCCTGCGCCTTGGTCCCCAGCTCGTCGTAATACTGTGGGGTCGGGCGATCCCGTTTTCCGGCCGCTTCCTCTACCGTAACCGCATACAGGGAAGGAACAAGGTAGAAGTGCGCCATGAACATCCCCATGACCAAGAGGGTTATCCCCCGTTTCCATCCCCCGCACGGATGGGTAGAAAAGCCAGCGTTTGAGTATCCTGCCTTCATTGTCCGCTCCAGTATATCGTATAAACGGTAACTCGGTGCGTTAAGACCCTTTCCGGACGAATCCTATGTCCATTACCGGTGTAAATGCAAGTACTTTTCCCCGCGCTCTATAAAAACGAGACCCTGTTCCTTCCGGTTGCCTTCGATAGATACAGCGCCCTGTCTGCCCGCTCTATGAAGCTCTTATTATCTTTATCGACGGCAGGCTTGAATTCCGCAACACCGAGCGAAATCGTTACACCCAGCTTTTCGCCGTCGCATTCTACTACGGCTTTTTCAACATTTATGCGTATTCGTTCCGCGACTATTATGGCATCGTCACGCGTTGTCCCGGGAAGTACCACCGAAAATTCTTCGCCGCCGTAACGGGCGGCAAGATCTATCTGGCGCACGTTCTGCATCACTATATTTGCCACATTTTTCAGGACTTCGTCCCCGCAGGTATGGCCGTGCTCGTCGTTGAATTTTTTGAAATGGTCTATGTCGATCATAAGTAGCGACAGCGGAGTCTTCTGGCGGACCGACCGCTCCCGTTCCTCGATGAGGGAGGCCTGGAAATAATGATGAATCTTAAGCCTGGTCATCATGTCCGTTGTGGCCATCTCGTACAGATAGGAGTTCTGTATGGCGATGCCGGCCAAAGTGGATATGTTGAGCATATATTCTTTTTCAGATTCAGTGAAACGCTGTTCGTTGATCCTCTCGGCGAGTACAATTATTCCGTTCAGCTTTCCTTTACTGTGCAGCGGAACGATAAGCAGCGGCACAATCACGTTCAACGTGTTCATGACCTGATCGTCGCCAAAAATCGCGGTTAAGTCCTCCAATGTGAAACAGCGGAGCTTTTGCTCGAGAAACGCAATAAGCTGTGAATCGACGGGTATCCCATATTCCAGTGTGTGGTCAAGTTCGAAACCTTTATAGTTACGGTGGAGGACATAGGAGTCGGAGCCGATGGTTTTTTTCAGAAAAATGCCCGCCTTGAACAACTGCATCTGCCCCATGCAGGTAAGCAGGATCGATTCGATGAGCGTGTTATAGTCCAGGGTCGAGTTCAGACCCTTCCCTATTTCGATGAGCTGCTTGAGATCGTATATCTTACGCTCGTACTGTTCTATTTCGATCGGCAGCTTTATTTCGACGTCGTACTCTTTTTCATCATTCATTGTTACAGCACCAGGCACATCTTTATCGGTCCGGACGGGTCCGGTCTCTTTTAGCATGACGCGAACATCAGCGCACCGCCAGCGCTTCCGCTGCGTTAACACGTCCGTCGTATATCGCCTTACCTACTATGCAGCCCTTCAGTCCGCGCGGTGCAAGGACCGCAAGACGCCCGATATCATCCAGCGACGATACACCCCCTGACGCAATCAGCGCGATACCGGCCACCTCTGTGAGAATGTTCTCCATCGCCTCCACGTTCGGACCGGCGAGCATTCCATCGGTGGAGATATCCGTATATATATATTCCATGATGCCGATTTTTTTCAACTCTTTAATCAGATCGACCGCCGCCACGCTTGACAGATTTTTCCATCCCCGGGTCGCCACCATTGAGTTCTTCGCGTCCACGCCGGCGACGATAAAACGTCCATAACGCTCAACGATCGCCTTCGGGTCTCCCTCAAGTACGGCCGTGCCGAGTATGATTCTTTTGATTCCTGCGTTAAGGTATGTCCGCACCGCCTGTAAATCGCGTATCCCTCCTCCAATTTCGATTGGAATGGTGAGCGATTTCTGAATCATTATAACCAGATCGATATTGACCGGTCTTCCTTCGAAAGCGCCGTCCAGGTCTACGACATGAATCAGCTTCGCACCCATTCTCTGAAATTCAAGCGCCATGGCGACTGGATCGTCGGAATAGATTGTTTCTCTTTCAGGATCTCCCTGCACAAGGCGTACACATTTGCCGTTCTTAATATCGATCGCCGGAATTACGAGCATACAGCCCTCACAAAGTTTTCCACTATTTTCAGGCCTGTCCGGTGGCTTTTCTCGGGATGGAACTGTGTAGCTACCAGGTTTCCCCTGCCGACTATGCAGGGGAAACGCACGCCATATTCCACCTCTCCGAGAATCCACTCCGTGTCATCGACTGCCGGATAATAGCTGTGAATAAAATAAAAGTAACTGTCCCGGTCTATACCCGTGAGAAATTGAGAGCTTCCGCTCAATGCTACGCTGTTCCAGCCCATGTGGGGCACCTTCAGCCCGGTGGAATCGAACCGTACAACCCTTCCGGGAATAACACCAAGACCTCGATTATAGCCGAATTCTTCGCTCGATTCGAACAGGAGCTGATACCCCAGACATATTCCCATGAAGTATCCACCGGCAGCGATAAACTCTTTCAGCGGCGAAACCCATCCCGTTTCCACAAGGTGCTGCATTGCCATTCCGAACGCTCCGTCACCGGGCATGATAAGTCCGTCCGACGAGTGGATCGATCCCGGATCGCTTGACACACGCACGTCGGTGGTGTACTTTTCTACGGCTTTTACCACGGAGCGCAGATTCCCCATCCCATAATCGACAACCGTGATCATGAAATGGTCCCTTTTGTCGATGGAATAACATCCTGATGGCCCGTCAGAATGGCACAGGCTCGCCGCAACGCCAGCCCCAGCGATTTATAGACCGCCTCGTGGATGTGGTGACGATTGTCGCCGTAATACATCATAACATGCAGGTTAATCTCCGCATTCGCCGAGAAGGACCGTAGGAATTCTATTGTCAGTTCCTCACTGTACCTATTAATATAGCCTCTCAGCTCTGGCCCCGTGTATTTAAAATACGAGCGTCCCGACAGATCCACGACACTCATGGCCAGCGCGTCGTCCATGGGAACCACGGCCTGTCCGAAGCGTTCGATCCCAGCCTTTTCCCCGAGGGCCTTCCTGAGAGCCTTGCCGAAGCATATTCCCACATCCTCGACAGTGTGATGATCGTCCAGCTCATAATCGCCGCTGCAAACGATTTCGAGAAATATATGGCCAT
>JBFZEY010000347.1:0-4529 GCA_041306625.1 Spirochaetota bacterium
GCGGCGAGCCCCCGAACCGGCCGTGCTTCCGCTTCGAGGAAGCAGCCCCTTTCCGGATACCGCTCACCGACGGTGGACTGGTACGGAGCGTTAAATTCCGTAGATGTTCGCTTTATCGCAAAAGAAAAGGAGAGCAGCGGATGGGAAAACCGTGTTCCGCAAATGATGCCGTTGCCGGTAGAACGGGACCTGCCCCGCTCATCGTCGCTTCTGTCGGTCGTGCTGAGGGCGGAGTCCAGGAATATGCTCAGGCGCTCGTCGCGGTAGCGAAGCATCACGCCGGCACCGTGGAGGTTCCGGGTTCCAGTATGCACGCCGTCGTAGTTTTCCCTGTCCCATTCAATGGCGTCGCCCTGGGGGGTGGTGAGGTCGGTATAGAGGTAATAGGGTTCGATCAAAAAGGCCCCCGCGGCGGCAATCGACAGCATCAGCCCACCGGTGCGGATTGTTGCCGGTTCGCTGTGCCCGCAGTCGCGTTCGAAAGAAGCCTGGATGGTGCCGAGGGAATTTCCGGTGCCCGCCGAAAAATACCCGTCTTCGGCGATGTAACGCGGGACGATCGAAAAAAACGAGTGAAGGCCCAGCGCGACCGTCTCGCCTTTCATCCTGTACGACACGGCGATGCCGTTGAAGGCATACGACGGATTGCCGCTTTTAGCGGGAGAGAAAACATTCTTCTCCTCGTTCATGGATCGCCAGGAGAAAAGGTCGGGGGTGTTTGCCTGCGGCCTGCCGAGGAGCAGGCCGCCGCCGAAGGCCGCCGTGTAGTTGCCCGCGAGCAGATAGAGCCGGGCGGACGCGTCGGCGAGTACGAGGCTCCATGTATGGCTTTCGCTTCCATCTCCGTTGCGTACCAGTGTGAAGTTCAGGGAACTTCTCTCACTTAAAACGAGGACCGAAGCGAACCGGTAAAACCGGCTTATTGAATCCTCATAATCGCGCGCATCCTGCCGGTATTCACCGCGCACCTGCAGGCCGGTGTCCCGGCCGACGGCGGTTGACGCGGCCATGGCCCAGCCGAGCACGCAGATTATCGTGTTTCGGAGCATGCGGAGATGATCGCCTTTTTAATGTGGTCAGGTATGTCCTTCATGCCGGCAATCTCACGGATCAGTTCATCCCTGCCGAGATCGCGGGCGCGGTCTGCGACCCTGAGGGCCACTGAAGCGGGAACCCCCCGATGAATGAGGCCGGTGAACAGCTCCTTCCGCTTTTCGTTCGAGGCGTACGGCCTGGATGCCGCCGCTCCCCGGCCGGTGCCCGGGGAACGGCGATATTTTTCATTCCGGTCCGGCTCGTCGGCAAGTCCCTCGATGTGTTCCATAAGCTCGTTTACCTCGAGCTCCTCCAGGCCGATCTGGCGCAGGGCGTGCCGCGAGACGGGCCCGATCATCTGGCGGTACTTCATGATCCGCTCGGGGATCCCCTCGCGCAGTACCGGTATTTCGGCCAGATCTTCCATCTCGCATTTGTTGATGTCGATCTTTCGCGCAGGTGGAGTAAAGTTCCGCCGCCGTCGAAGCGTTTCATAACGGATTTCTTCGAAAAACGAGTCCACCGAAAGCGCGGTGACTGCGACGGAGTGGGTCGCTCCGAGATATGCATGCTGCCGGATCCCGTAGGAGACGACCAGCCGTCCAAGGCTGAAGAGCACCGCGCCCGAAAAACTTGACGTCTCGCGCGCATAGCCCGCCCGGACGCCGATGCGGGGGAGCAGGTTGGCTGAAAGGGAAAAGCTGTTGATCGGGCCATAGTATTCACGGTTGAGGTTCCAGGCTATCGACACCCCCCTTGCCGGTATGACCGCCATGCCGGTGCTCCATGACGGATATATAAGCCCGTCGGAATCGTCGAGTGCCGAGCGAATGTTTTCCTGGATGAAACCGATGTGAAGCCATTCGAACGGCATGATAATGACCGCCGCGGTGAAATCGATGAGCGAGTGCCGCCGCGAGTATCCGTCAGCCTCTATCGAAAGATCATGGCGCGCCACCCCGGCTCCCGCGGTTATTCGCGGATGCACAAGCCTGCCGGCGCCCAGAGCGAATCCGCGCTCGCGGTATTCGCCAGTTCCGAAGAGGGAATACGAACCCTGAATGCCGTTCGTCCCGTCCGAATACCCGGCGTGGCTCGTGCCTGCATTCAGCCCTTCAAGCGCGTACGGTCTGGCGTATGAAGCGCCGAAATGGAACGAATTCCAGAGCGGGATATACGCGGGGTTTCCGGTATTGACCAGGGCGGAGTCGGAAACCGCACGCACAAAGGGGAACAGGGCTGCTGGGGAGCTTGCACGGTACTCAAATGCCGCCGGCGGGTTCTGAAAAACCATGAGGATAACGAACAGCGTATTCATCGGCCGCGGACCGGGATGATGAAAATGCGCTCGGAGTCGGAACGCTTGAGGCGCGGGGCGGTCGCTTCGATAAGTCCTACGTGCAGACCGGTCGAGGCCCGCCGGCCTGCGCCGCGCACGTCCCACGGCATCGAAAAGGGCCCTGGAAAGATATCGAGGTAAAGCGGGCTTTCGTAGATAAGTCTTCCCAGGGGAGAAAAAACCCTGAACCGAAGGTTGCACGGTTCGTAGACGAACACATCGATCGATGACGGTATGCCGGCGCCATGGTCCGCATCCAGCACCGATGTCTTTTTCAGGGCCCTGAAAAGACGCCTGGAACCCGCGAAACCGCCCGAAAAGACGTTCTCTCTCCCCGGTGTCTGCACCGACGTGACGACAAAATCGGCCAGGGTATTGCTGTCGCTGGGACCGCTTCGAGCGATTGACTGGTGCGCCTTGAGCCCGCCCAACCCGATGTCGACCATACAGGCCTGGCCGTCGTCACCGGCGAGGCTTTCCCACTGCCCGAATCCGATGGCGCTCCCTGTGTACGAGCCGATCGTGGAATTGAGCGAGCCGTCCCGGTTCGAATAAGCGACGAAGTCGATTATCCCGCCGTTTATGGGCTCGTCATCCGTGTCAACCGAAACCACGCAATCGGTGTTCCAGAGGCTGCTGAAGTAATTATTGCAATATACATCAAGCATGCCGTTTCCGTTTGTGTCGCCCGTGAGGTCGGTTTCATCGGCCATCCCGGGGCGGATGAGGCGAACGACCGCGAACCGGTCGTCGAAGGGCGTTTCCGGCCGGTTGCGTGAATAAAGGGTGATCGGCTCACTTGCCAGGCGCTCGTTGGTGCCGTAATACATGGTTACGAAGAACGGCGCGATGTCGATTGACGTTTCTTCTTCGTCGTAATAATAAAGCTCCACCCAGTCGTCGCCCGCGGTCTCACAGGCGATTTCGTTGATGAGAAGCGTTCCCCCGAAGAGCGCGCCCGCAAGGAGCGCAATGGCGAGTGTTGCGGCCGGCGCGATGTATCGTATCATTTTTCGGGCTCCCTGAATGAAAAACGATTGTGGACGCCGATCTGTTAAAATTTTTTTTGATATTCCTGTTTTTTTTCCGGTCGACTATCCGTGGAGATATGGCGGGCAAATAATTCCTTGACCCCGGCCGGGGAATACAGTAGGGGATTATGAATGACGAACCTGGGGAATGCATATCCGGTGCCGCGCCCGCCGCTGGTAAAGTTTGTTCCCGTGCTGTTTCTTTTTCTCGGAGGATATTTTTGCTTTCACCTTGCCTATTTTACCTTTATTTACCGGTATGCGCTGTTTATCCTCCTCCTGACCCTTGTAACGCTGCTGTACGATAAAAACCTGCTTACGGCGGCCCGACTCTTCACCCTTCCGTCGCGGAGGCGCGAAATGGGCCTTTTTGCCGCCGCCTGCGGTGTCCTGGTTGCCCTTCTGTTCCTTTTTTCAAAATTGATAAAGGCGCCGCTCATGTCTGGTTTCTATCGGGCTTCGTCCCCGCTTTCGGGAGGGGAGCTTATGCTGGTACTCCTGCTGGTCGTCATTCCTTTCGAAGAGGTATTCTTTCGTGGTTATCTGCAATACCATCTTTCCAACCTGATGGGCAAAAAGGCGGGCTTTATCTGCGCTTCGCTTCTTTTCGGACTGTTTTTTTTAATGGCGGGAGAAAAATGGACTTTCGTGGCTTTTCTGGCTGCCGGATTTTATTTCGGTTATCTTTATTTAAGGACTTCGTCGGTCGTTCTTGTGGCCGCGCTTCGCTCCTTTCTGGTGCTTCTTTCCGGTCTGCTCACTTTTTAAGGCGCTCGCGCCACACATCTTCCCAGCTTCCCGTTCCTATCGTCTTCTTCCCGCCCGCGGAGGGTCGAAACGCCGCCAGGAATACCACTGTTACGATTGAAATAAAAATCCCCAGTATGGTGAGAAGGTTCATCGGTATCTCCGGTATTGTTCGATTGGCCCTGCTGGGCGGATTGGTCGGGGTGGGACCACCCTCGAGGAGTGAGACCTTAGGGGAAGGTATGCCCCGGTGTCAAGGGTTTTAAAGAGCGGCCCCCGGACTAGTTGCCCGAAATAAGCTTGCATGGGGTGTGGATATGCCACCCCTGGCGAAGAAGCTTAACGTGCTTTCGGGATACGGAGTGCGCGAATAATTA
>JBFZEY010000348.1:0-3632 GCA_041306625.1 Spirochaetota bacterium
CATTACCGCAAGCCTGCTGAAGAAATAACTCGATTTCTCGTACTGCTGCTGTTCGAAATATATTTTCCCGGACAGATAATTCAACAGCGGATCATTCCCCGAATATTTTGTGAGATGTGAGGAATAAACGATGAAATTTTTTAAATCACCCTTTAAATAATAATAAAACAGGGCTTCCTTGACGACCGTTTCTCCCGCCGGATATCTCAGGATGTTCCGGATCCCCGAACTGGTCATTTCTATGGCTTTATCGATCTTCCCCGTGCGAAAAAGTGCGACGATTCGAATGATCATCTTCCTGTCGGCGTGTTTATCTGATTTGATCTCGTCAAGGAGCGTGAGCGCCTCACCGTATCTCCGATTTTTTCCGTGTATCTCCGCCATCTCAATACGGGCGTCATCCATGAAAACCGAATTCGGGCAGTCGGCGATTAATTTTGCAAAATAGTCGAATGCCACATCGTCCTTCTGTTCGGAGATATAATATAACCCGATGATATACAGTGACTCAGCATAGAGTTCCGACCCGCCGGGGAGAAGCGCGGGAACGGCCTGGGCCGTCCAAATGTCTCCCGCTTTCAGCGCACTTTTCGCTAGTATCAATCGGTCAGAATCCTCGAGGACACCGGGCGATAATTTCAGAAGCGTCTTGTATGACATTTCCAGGTTTTTTTCATTAAAATATGCGCGCCCAAGGTATAGTGAGAACTTTATCGATGCGTTTTCATCAAGTTCAGGCCCGGCGCCGTCCCCGGCGATTGAGATAATTTCCCGGAAACGATTAAGACGGAAAAGCGAATCCACGCGGCCTAAAAGAGCGTCCTGCGCCCTCTCTCTCGCGGGCACGACCAGGTATTGCCGGTAGAACTGTTCGGCACGGGAATAATCGCCTGCCTCGAAACTTTCGGTGGCCCAGGTGAATACTATCTTTCCGGCGCTTTCGGATTTCGGGTAGGTATTTACGACAAACTGCAGATACCGCGCGGGATTTACTCCTTTCAGGGCGAGCGCCTGCGCGAAAGCATAGATGATTTTTTCCGCTCCCTCTTGCCTCGAATAACCGGACTGTATGAGCTGAGCAGTCCTTTCCGCATTACTGATGTCAGATGCGCCGATTTGCAGTTCGAGAAGCCGTGCCAGTGCCTCGTATCTCCTTTCCACACCGGCGGTTGAACTGTATCTATTGAGCAGTTCGATCGCCTTAACGTTTTCATTCTTCATCGCGTACGCGAGCCCCAGGTAATATACCGCCTCACGTAAGTATGCCGATGACGGGTTGATTGCGTGGATTTTATTAAATCCGGCAATCGCGGCATCGGGTTCTTTCCGTTCCAGCGCAACCCGCGCCAGCAGGAACTGCACCTGGTCGTTTCCCTCGTTTTCGGGGTATGTGTTGATAAGCAGGGACAGAATCCTTTCTGCATCTTCGTATCGTTTGAAATCGACATATACACGGGCCAGCAGGGAAAGGGCGTCGCGCTGTTCTTCCTGATCGGGGAGGGAAACTGCATCCTCCAGATACGGAATGGCTTCAACCGGGTTTCGCTTCAGGTATATTCGACTCAGAACGAGCGCAGCACGGCTTCGCAGCGCCATCACCCTTGTGGCGTTGCGCACTTCTTCCAGAAGCTCGATCCCCTCCCTCTCGTTGTTCTGTCGTATAAATATACTGCCAAGCTCATATTTCCCGTGGTAGTACCACTCGGAAGATTTGCCGATAAGGAGAAATGATTCCAGGAAGGATTTCGCCGAGTATGAGTCGCCGAGAGCAATTGACGACATTGCCTTGAAATACTGGGCGTCACAGTAGGGCGACTCTCTGAGCATGATTTCCGGAATGCCGTAAAAGGTCTTCAGCGCCTCGCGGTGTCGGCCCTTTATCTGGTATATCCTGCCGATGATCATACGCGCCTGGGCTTCGTTCGTTCTGTCACCTCTTGTCGAGATGAGCGATTCGAGCAGATCCAGGGCCCGGTCATAATCCTCATTAAGGAAAAGGGCCCTTCCGATTAAAACCACCCGCTGATTGTTCTGTGAAACATTTGTATTGCGGTTGATGGCCTCCTTCCATTCAATCACGGCCTCGTCGTATCGCGCCTGCATAAAGTAGATCTCGCCTATCCTGTCCAGGGCGGCAACGGTGAGCATTTCGTTCCTGCTCTGGGCGATGAATCGCTTGAATTCCTCGATGGCCCTTATGTAATTTTTAAGAAAGAAGTTCGATTCCGCGATCCAGTAACGTGATTCATGGCACAGGTCCTGGGCCGTACATATGAGGAGGAAACGGTTGAACTCAAATATCGCGTCTTTGTATTTTTTCTGGTTAAAGATTGAAAGTGCCAGGTAATACCAGGCCCGGTCCCGGTACTCGGCACCGTCCCCCGAATCGATTATCTTCCTGAACAGCAGTTCGGACGATCCGTAATTACCGGCCTTGAACGCCTCCGTTCCCTGCTCGTAGAGGGACTGCAAGCCCCTCATGGACGCGTCGGATATGCCGAATGAAAGGGCCAGGAGCAAGATGGCAAGTATTGTGCGCAATGGTCTCATTGTAAAAGAATGTTTCTCCGGATTCCGTCAAGCGCGTACTGGGAGGAAAACTGTCGAACCCTTTCCCTGTCGCCCGGGATATTTCTCGTAAAGGCTTTTGTCGTCCCGGCGGTGACAATGGCAAAGCATACCGTACCCACCGGTTTCGACTCCGTTCCGCCCCCGGGCCCCGCGATACCGGTAACGCCTACGGCAATATCGGCTGCAAAACGCCGCCTCGCGCCATGCGCCATTTCAAGCGCTGTCTCCTCGCTCACCGCACCGTAAGTATCCAGTACCTCATGCGAAACTTCAAGTAAATTCTTCTTTGCATCGTCTGAATAGGCGACGACGCCCCCCTGGAAAACACGTGATGATCCCGGCACCTCGGTGATCCTTTGCGCGACAAGCCCTCCCGTGCAGGATTCCGCTGTCGCCACGGATATACCGCCCGCGTCGAGCAGACGCACCAGATCTTCCTCGAGATTTTTTGACGAGAGGGCGAGCATTTTATCGCCGAAAGTGCGCGTCGCTTCCGCGATTATCAATTCCCTCGGTAATGCTTCAGCGGCACGGCTGACAAAGCCGACCGTGTTCATCCCCGGAGAGGTGGTGATTCCCCATTCAATCGATTCGAAAGGAAGCGCCATTTTCTTTATCAGGTTGTTGACCTCCGCTTCGCGCATGAGTACGACGCGCAGGGTCAACGATTCGCGACCCGAACCGGGGAAGAGCGAAAGAAGGTACGGCATCACTTTTTTATCGAGCATCGGCCTTAATTCGTGGGGTACGCCCGGAGTCGCGACAAGGATTTTCCCTTTAAATTCTATTGCAAAACCCGGCGCAAGGCCGGTTTCGTTCTCGAAAACGATCGAGCCCGCGGGCACGGTCACCATCTTGATGTCGCCGGGAAGCATTTCCCGGTTCATGCTTTTAAAAAAATATTTGACCCGTCCCAGGGCCTGCTCGTTGACAGTGGAATCAACACCGCAAAGTGAGCCTATGACCTCCATGGTTCGGTCATCGTCGGTCGGGCCGAGCCCGCCGGACATGATAACGATGTCCGCTTCTGATAGAGCCGTGTTTATTGTGCGGCGCAGGTC
>JBFZEY010000349.1:0-3459 GCA_041306625.1 Spirochaetota bacterium
AAGGTCGAGGCGACGGTCAGAAGCTCCCAGCCGAGGATCGGACTAGACAGCGAGGCCATCTGATCCCGAACCACGAGAATGAAAGGCACGTTCGAGACGATGTTGGAACCGATTAAGAAAATCGCCGAATTGCGCAACCAGCCGCCGAGACTGTTCGCGTCGGCGTCGGCCAATGTACAGCGCGCGAACAACCAGGTCGGGGCTCCACTGCGTATGAAGCCTTCGACCACGACGAACAGAGCAGCAAAGAAGAGCAGAAGGGTCCAATCGATCTTCGTCCATAGAAGTCGGGTGTCCCGTCGGTGAAGCAGCATGAGAACGACGAACCCGGCGGTTGCCGCCCAGGCCAGATTAGCCCCGGCCGTATAGGCGACTGCCGTCCCACCGATGACAGCTAGAGTGACACCCGTGCGTCCATTGATTGGCGGCTTGGCCTCTTGACGGCCGAGAACGCCGTTACCGAGGATCCTTCGGAACGACACCCACAGCAGGCCATGGTTGACGGCGAGACAGACCAGCGCGAGCGGACCGACCAATAGGAGATGTTCGCGGTAGGAGAGCCCACCGAGCACGGCGCAGAGCATGTTCTGCGGATTACCCACCAGGGTGCCAACGCTGCCCGTGTTGGCCGCGGTCGCGAGCGCGAGCAGGAAGGGTAAGGGCGGGAGTCGATGTTTCTCAACGATGCGCACCACTAAGGGAGCGCCGAGGACACAGACCGCGTCGTTGGTGACGAATGCGCTGAGAACTCCCGCGCCCCAGACGATGATCCCAAGAAGGCGCACCGGAGTCCGGGCGAATCGGACGACGGCGTGTTCGATGTCGTCGAAGAATCCATCTAGAGCTAAAAAAGCTCCCATCCCCATTACGCCGAAGAGGAGCAAGATGGTCGGGCCGTTCACCGCGTTGACCGCATCGTTGGGAGAGATGACTCCGAAAACCACGTAGACCACGGCGCCGAGCAATGCACCCGCGGGACGGTCTAGCTGAAGCCAGGACATTCTGCGCGCGGAGATCAGTGCGTAGGTGCAAACGAAGATGGTGATACCGAGCCAGTTCATCGAGTGTTCCCATTAGCTCACGGCTCTGGACCGTGCCAGGAAATGCCAGACGAGTCCAGCGGCTATCAACGCGAGGCCGACGATCCGGATTCAATTACGCGCGGCAGGAATTTAACAACATTCGATACTCTGGCGCCGTGGATCGCGGCGCTGTTGGTAGAGAGCCGCGGCGAGGGTGGCTCGGGTTTCCGCCTCATCAACCAAAAACACGGCTTGCCGGGCGTTTCTTACCGCGTCACGGGTTTGTCCGGCTACAAGCGCCACGCGCGCTCGGTGTTGAAATTGTATCGCGGTATCGTACGCTGCCTTTAGCAGCGTGAGATCCGAATTGCATCGATGGCACACCGGGTTGAAGTCTTGCTCTTGCTGTAACCGCGCACGACAGACAGGACACTTGCTGAGTTTTATCATGACAATCGGACTTCTCGATTCGATCTCTGTACTAATGCCGTCGGTTTACTCCAAGTAGAATAATATATCCCCCAACTCGTCGGACAGTGAGTCGAGCGCTTCGAAATCGCCCTGAACCATGCAGGCGCGCAGGTTATCGACCACGGTCGCGACCTCATTACGGTCGTTCTCGGGCAAACCCGCCGACATCCTGGAGGCCTTTTCGATCAGCGAAACCGCCTTGGTCCAGGCCGCGTGCCGGTCACTCGGGATATCCTCGGGCGGATCGGGCAGCAGGTCCTGACTATCATCATAGGAAGTATCAATATCAGAAATCGATTCCCGATCGGAACCCGGGTTTGAGACCGGATGCTTCCGCTCCGCTTCCGGGTCATCGACTTCACCCGGCTCCTCGTCTTGCCAGCGCAGAGCCATCAGCCTTTGCCTGGCTTGCTCGATTTCCGAGTCCGAAAGCTTTTTGAACGCGTTTTCGATAGTGATGCCCTTTTTCAATCCGGTTTTCTTCTCCGTGACCTCGACTTCCAGGATTCCGTTCAGGTTCAGCTTCAGATCAAATAGGATCGGACTACCCGCGCTCGCCGCGCGGCTCAGTCCATCCACCATGAATTGACCGATCGGGATGTTGTTTCTGGCGTCCTCAGACTCGCCTTGAAATACCTCGACATCGATCGCTCGCTGCCCATCTTGCATGGTGACGAAGACTTCGGTCTGCCGATTCGGCAGTGGGCAGTTACGTTTGATAATCGGCTTATAGCAATAGATCGACGGTAAGCCGTTGAGTAAACCGAAGTAAGAGGTCCCAAAGGAAAAGGGAGATACATCCACCAAAATCCGACCTGGTTTTTGACCCGCTATTCGAGCGGCTTGCAAGGCCGCTCCCAGAGCCACCGCCTGATCCGGGTTGATTACCGTAAGCGGCATTTTCCCCGTCAGCTCAAACAGCATCTCGCTCACCAGCGGGGTCCGGGTAGCGCCTCCCACCAGGATCAGCTCATCGATATCCTCGGAGAGAATATCGGCCTCTCGAAGGGCAGTCTGCACGCTGTCTTTTGTCTTTTCGATCAGTGATTCGATGAGGTTCTGATAGTCGAACCGACTGAGCTCATCGTCCAGGTGCACGCCGACCCCATCGATATTGGCCAGATACTCTTCCGAGATACGCACATAAGATTCGGTGGACAGCTCGATCTTGGCTTTTTCAGCCGCGCGGCACAGTCTGGCCAGCGCTCGTTTATCATTTTCCAAACTCAGCTTATGACTCTCTTCGAAACGACGTCGCAGATGGTCCATCAGCAATAGATCCATATCATCGCCGCCCAGCCTGGTGTCGCCGTGCGATGAGAGTACTTCGGTGATCTCACCGCTGGTGCGCACAATAGAAACATCAAAGGTGCCGCCGCCCAGATCGTATACCATAAACGTGTGATCGCGTTTCTGTTCGTCAACGTAGCATAAAGAAGCCGCGGTGGGTTCGTTGATGATTCGGTCGACTTCGAACCCCGCTATTTCCCCCGCTTCCTTGGTGGCGCTGCGCTGGGCGTCGGAGAAGTATGCCGGCACGGTTATCACCGCTCGCTTCAACTCGGTTCCCAGATGGTTCTCCCCGGCGCTCTTCAACCGTCGCAGGATCATGGCCGAGATTTCTTCCGGGCTGTATTCCTGATCCAACAACCGAACCCGCGCCGACTCGCCCATGCGTCGTTTGATAGAGCTAATGGTGCGTTCCGGATACAAAAGCTGTTGATTGCGCGCTGCTTGCCCTACCAGAATCGAGCCGTCAGCGCCCACTCCCACCACCGATGGTAACAGCGGTTGGCCGTCCACGAGGATCAAACGAGGTGTACCGTTATCCATCACGGCTATGGATGAATTGGTGGTGCCGAGATCGATGCCTACTATGGTTGTTAGATTTTCTGTCATCTCTATGTCTGCCGGTGATTTTGATTTTGATCGAAGGGGTTACTATCTCCCCGCGCCTATTTTCTAC
>JBFZEY010000350.1:0-6695 GCA_041306625.1 Spirochaetota bacterium
CGGTTTTCGGGCTGTTCATCGTCACCATGGCGATCATGCAGTCGACCGCTAACCGGTTGCGGGGGCGCCAGATTGCGTAAAAGCGCGTTGGTCCCGCTTGCCGCGGCCGCCGCACTTCTTGTCGCCGGGGCGATTGGCGGGGATTCGATTTGTTTTTTCAAGCTCGTCTACGGAGTACCCTGTCCGGGGTGCGGGATGACGAGGGCGCTTGCCGCACTTGCGGGCGGGGACCTCGTTTCGGCGATCACGTTTCACCCGCTCGTTCCGGTCGTGCCCCTCCTCGTGTCTGTTGCCGTCTTCGGGAAGACCGGGCCGTTGCGCTGGCTGTATCAAAGCGATGTTTTCTGGTCAGTCTGTGCGGCATGCTTTGTGGCGGTATGGGTCGTGCGCATGTTTGCGCTCTTCCCCGGCACGCCGCCGATGGATTATTCACGATCCTCGCTCGCGTGGAGGGCTTTCGAGCTTATTTTCAACTGAATCCGGGGTTATATCATGAGTGATCGCGCGATGCTCACCGACGGGCAATTATTACGCGCGCAAATCCGCTACTACGCGTCGCTCGTTTTTCTGGCGGCCGGGATACTGTATGCGTTATTCCCGCTCGACCTGATACCGGATTTGCTGGGGCCCGTCGGCTGGGTGGACGATATCGGCGTGCTGATCGTGTCGTTTGTTTTCGCCCTGCGCTCGTACCGTCGCGTGAAACGCGCACGCAAGGATGTCAGCGATCGTCGTCCTCGAAACACACGATCTTCTGGCTGATGATGTCCGATATCACTACGAGTTCCTCCACGATATCGTATACCCTGACAACATCCGCGTAGCGCT
Organism: Spirochaetota bacterium; assembly: GCA_041306625.1. Lineage (GTDB taxonomy): Bacteria > Spirochaetota > UBA4802 > UBA4802 > UBA5368 > MVZN01. The sequence goes on from JBFZEY010000350.1 coordinate 829, forward strand.
CCTCGTCGGGCAGGAGCTTTCCCAGTATGTTCGGCATGGTCGCGATATAGGCGTCGTTGAATACGGTCCCCTCGTTGTCGGGAAAAAGCGCCACGTAGAAGATGTCGGTCTCCACGAGGTCCTGGAAAAAATGCGTACCGAACGACAGCTCCGGTACGAGGTCGTCGCGCATGCTGGCGATTTCCATCAGGACGGCGATGTTGTTGATCTCGGAGAAGCGGACCGGAATGCCGAGAGAGGGAGTGGATGTTCCCCACCGGCCCGGACCCATCAGGAGCGTGGGGAGCGCTGCCCGGCTCCCCGTCTGGCGGTTGAGCCTGCCGACGAGGCGCGCGATATCATACTTCTGCGACAACGGAAGCGTCCCGTAGGATCTTGGATCGACGACTATTATCCTCTTGATCCGCTGTGCGATGTTGCCGCCCATAAAGTATCCCTCCGAACGGAAGAGCGTCCGCGCCGGATCTATTTCCGCCGGTATTTCCATGCGCTTCTCCTGCCACCTGGTCTGCTGGGGACGGCACTGGAGCAGGTTGACGTGATACGCTCCATCCCTGTCGAAGTTCACCGTAAACTCGATGTCCACGGGGTAGGAGTACGCCTTCTCGATCGTTCTCATCAGGCGCTGCATATCGCCGGCGAAAGCGGTTTCGGAGAGAAGGCGCTCGAAGGTGAGCACCCACGACTTGCGCTCTGAACGTCCCATGTCCCTGAGCCGCTGTTCGGACTCGAGGTCGCGCACCGCCATCACGTCAATCGGGATATCGACTCCCTCTTCAAGCAGGACCGTGAGGGGAACCGTACGGATTTCGTTGGCCGGGATGTCGAGAACGTCAACGTCGTGCTGAGAGAATTTTCGCGCATCGTCCATCCCGGCGTGCGGACGGGTGAGCGGCGAGTCGAGCGCGATGATCAGCGGGTAATCGCCCTCGACACGGTTGACGGCCCGCGTGCCGAGGCCGAGCACCAGCCGGAGCATGCCGGCCTTCGGGTCCATATCGCTTTTCCAGACGAATGTGTTGTACGACATGCCGACGCCGCCCATGTCCGGAAAGAAATAATTGCCGTGGTGCGAGCCGGACACGCGCTGTACCAGGAGCGCCATCTGTTCGTCCAGCCGGTCCAGGCCCCGCTGCCGCCGGTAGGTGAGCGCGTCCTCGTCCATGGTGCTCGCGAAGACCCGGCGGACCGCGTCGACGAAGCCGGCAAGGCGCTGGGCGGGCGTGCCCTGGTTGACGCAGAAGAAACTGTCGTATTTGCCGGCGAAGGCGTTGCCGAACGCGTCCTCCAGCAGGCTCGAGGAGCGGACGATGAACGGCGACTGGCCGAAATACTCGATGATATACTGAAACTTTTCCTTCACCTCGTCGGGGAAGGAGCCCGAGAGCATTTTTTCATGAAGCTCGGAGGCGGCCTTGAAATATCCCTCCCCGGTCTTGTGTTCCATGAACGGTTTCCACCATCCGTTCTGCACGATGTATGTGTAGAAGACGTCAGAGCCGACGTAGAAGGAGTCGTGCGGTTCGAGCAGCTTCTGCCAGTAGGCATCTTCGGCGCCGGTCAGTATCTTCCGTGCCAGGAGCATCCCCACGGCCTTACCGCCGATATAGCCGGTGCCGATGAGCCGGTCCTTTAGGTTGAGAAAATCCTCGAGCGCGAGGTGCTGCGTGGCGAGCGACAGAATGCGCTCGTCGCGCCCTATTATCACCCTGCAGAGGTGGTCGATCATCTGCTCGCGTTCCTCGCGGTTCCGCGGGTTCAAGTGGAGGTCTTCCGCTTGAAGGAAGAGCCTGTCCCAGTAGTCAAGGTTGCGCCGCGTGCCGCCCGCCCCCTTCTGCTGAACGTGCTGGATGAGCCGCGCGGCGTCCACGCTGTTGGTGACGGGCATGAGGCGGTCGTTCTTCTTTAAATGGGGGAAAAACATCGTCGGCGCATAGCGGTTCCAGACCTTGAGCGGATGGATGTAATAGCTTCCCTCGGAATTGTAGACATCGATGAGCACCTGCGTCGTTTCCCTGATCCGCGCGATGGTCTTGAACGAGAGGCTGTTTCGTAAGATGGCGAAATATGCGATGGTATTGAGTTCGAAAAGATAAGGGCAGGTCACCATGAAGAAGTTGCCGATCATGAGGTCGGTGGCCCAGGCCGATTGCAGGTCCGAGAGGCAGTCGAAGACATAATAGACCTCCTCTCCCTCATTTTTAATGATGGAATGAACCTCGGTTGAAAAGGATTCGAAACCGCTGAACGAATCGAGCGTGTATATCTCGTTGTACTGGCCGACCTGGAGAATCGGATCGTGCTGGGCGAAGCGCATGTAGACCACGCGTCTCCCCTCTCCGAGCGCGTTCTGCACGTAGGGAATGGCGAACTGGAAGTAGTCCGATATCTCGTCCACCTGCCAAACCACGTTGTCCCCTATCCGGAGGTTGTTGAGGACCCCGTCGAGGCTCGGTATGCCGGTACTGCATTCCAGGAGCGATTTCATGGCGTACTTCCAGTTCGCGCAAGTTTGATGATGGTCGGATATTTTTATCCATTGGAAACGGTGTTGTCAAGATATTTCCAACGGATGTGCGCGGACGGCCCGATAAAATTCCGGTTGCGCGGCGCGAGTTGCCCGGTACAGTTGGGTACATATTTGTGTCAATCAACGCTGCGGAGATTATGATATGAATCCGGTATTTAAGGCGATGCTTACTCGGCGTTCAATACGAAAATTCACCGATGCTCCCGTTTCCAACGATGACCTTTCGGCCATCCTCGAGGCGGGGGGGTGGGCGCCCTCCGGCCTCAACAACCAGCCCTGGCGATTCGCCGTGATACGGGACGGGGAATGCCGTGAGAGGCTTTCGCGGCTGACCCATTATGGACTGGTGGTCCGGTCGTCCGCGCTCTGCATCGCGGTGTTTTATCATGTCCCCTCCGGCTACAATCGCGACAAGGACATTCTCGGTATCGGCGCGTGCATACAGAACATGCTGCTTGCGGCCCACTCGCTCGGACTCGGTGCCGTATGGCTGGGAGAGATTCTCAGTCAGAAAAGCGCGGTAAACGGACTCCTCGTTCTCGATGATTCATATGAATTGATGGCCGTGATCGCATTGGGGCGACCGGATGAACGGCCGGAAAGCGAAAGGCGCCAGATGGACGAACTCGTCGTGAGGAACGTGTAAAACCATGGCTCCGTGATGGCGGGGGATTCCGGCTGCCTGGCGGCAACGTCATCGATTCCATAAAAAAACCTCCCCGGAGGGAGGATTTTTGCGACCGCCCAGGCCTGTGCTGGCGATCCGTCTTCGACGCCGGACAGGCGGGCATAATGGCGTCTTTACAGGTTGGGGATATTCTTCACCCGTTTTTCCTTGGTCTCCTGTTTCTGCTTTTCGATACGCTCGCGCTCGAGGCGCTCCTTCTCGGCCCGTTCACGCGCAAGACGCTCCTTCTCGGAACGAGCCGCGGCGAGCGCGGCGAGGCGGTCCTGCTTGGTCTTTTCAGCCGTTGCGCGCTCGAGCTCATTCTGCTTCTTCTTCTCGTCTTCCCTGCGCTTCTCGGCCTCGGTGTCCACGGGAGGGGCGACCATAACCTGCTGGATCTCCTGCCTGACGGCGTCCTCGAGCCTCTCGACCGGTTTGATGTCTTTTACTTCTTCGCGAATGGCCGTTATCTCCTCTTCCCTGAGGACCGCCACCTCGATCTCTTTTTTTTCGTCTACGATCCTGTCGACCGCCTTCGCGTCGAGCGAAACGGTACTGTTGGATTCGATTATGGTTTCGACATCCTCGATCACCTTACCTTCCTTGACCGGGTTGACCTTTATCCTGCCCGACAGAACATCGATCCTCGATGAGGTCTCGTCGGCGGTGACCCTGAAACTGGTACCCCGCACGGCGGCGATCGTGGTCGGTGAAGCGACCTCGAAACTTGATCCCTTGGCGAGCTTTGAAACCGTAACGAACACCTTTCCGTTGGCCATGTCCATTCGTGACTGGTTCGCGCCCTCACCACCGAACAGAGAGGTCATTTTGACCTGGGAGTTTTCATTTATTCGGATGATCCCGCTGGTTCCGTAGACTATGTCGATTATCGATGAGGATCCGGTAAGGACGGTGTCGTTCTGGGCGATGGTGTCGCCGAGAGCGAGCTGACGCTCGCCTTTCTGGGAGATCACTTTCGCGCCGCCGAATACGGAATTAACGGTGAGTGTCATCGATTCTTTTGATTTATTTGCGCAAGAAAACGTGAATGATACGGATAAGACGCAGAGTAAAATCGCTATTCCTGGTTTCATGGCTGTCGTTCTTTCCCTTTCGTACCTTGAATTTTTTTGGATATCCCTGCACCTGCATTCGGGGTCGATACAGTGCTATACATTTTCTTCCCCGGCTAGAGATTACATAACGTTGCAGGGAATGGTCCCTCCCTTCACAATAAAGTGTTGGTATCGACACGATCAGTCCCGTCAGAATGACTGCAATTCATTCCATAGAGAAAAGAATACCGTAACAGAAATGAACATACACCAATAGATAATACAATCTAAAAACGGGGAAGTGAATATATTTTTTATTTTCCGGCGGAAAAAATGCGTACGGTTTGATGCCGATTCCCGGTTTTTCCGGCCCTCGTGTACCAGCGGAAACAGCATTGAATGATTAGGTAATTTGGGTTATCCCGCCGCCGCTTTAAACCGATATTCAAACAAGCGGCATATCAACCGGCGGGAGCCGTCAATGAGCATAAATATTCCCTTTCACAGGCCCCATATTACCGAGGCGGAAATCGAAGCCGTTGCCGCGGTGTTGCGATCCGGCTGGCTTACCATGGGGCCGAAGACCGTGGAATTCGAGGAATCCTTCCGAGTGCGCATAGGCTCGGCACACGCCATTGCGGTCAGCTCGGCGACGGCGGCGCTGCACCTGGCGCTGGTGGCGGCGGGAATAGGCGAAGGCGACGAGGTCATTGTCCCCGCCATGACCTTCGCCTCGTCGGCCGAAGTGGTCCGCTATCAGAATGCCGTGGTGGTGATGGCGGACATCGAGCGCGACACGCACCTCCTCGATGCCGGGCGCCTGGAGGAAAAGATCACACCCAGAACCAGGGCCGTTATGCCCGTGCATTACGGCGGTCTGCCCTGCGATATGGACCGGATCATGGATATCGCCCGCCGCCGCGGGATTGTCGTCATCGAAGACGCGGCGCACTCCCTGCCGGCGGATTATCACGGAAAGACGGTCGGCATTATCGGCGATTTCACCTGCTTCAGTTTCTACGCCACAAAGACGCTTGCCGTCGGCGAAGGCGGTATGATAACCACGGAAAACGCCGATTGGGCCGAACGGCTTCGGTCGCTCCGCCTGCATGGGATAGGAAAAGACGCCTGGAAACGCTACTCGGCCGAGGGAAGCTGGGCCTACGACGTGACCGAGATAGGATACAAGTATAATATGACCGATATCTCGGCGGCGATCGGTGTGGAACAGTTGAAAAAGCTCGACTGGATGAACGAGCGTCGGGCAGCCGTCGCGTCGGCCTATGACGCGGCGTTCGCCGGGGCCGATGCGCTCGTTCCGTATGGGAAGCGGGAAGGGCGTTCCTCGGCATGGCACCTTTATCCGCTCCGGTTGAATCTCGACGCCCTTTCGATCGATCGGGCCCGCTTTATTGTGGAGTTAAAAGAGCGGGGCGTCGCCGCCAGCGTCCATTTCATCCCGCTGTACCGGTTTATGTATTATCAGAAGATGGGATATCGCGCCGCGGATTTTCCCGAATGCGAATGGGTTTTTGAGCGCGAAGTTTCGCTTCCCATATACCCTGGGATGGGGCATGACGAGCTAAGCGGCGTGATCGAGGCCGTGCATACCATT
>JBFZEY010000351.1:0-4278 GCA_041306625.1 Spirochaetota bacterium
AGGTTTGTCTTCATGCTATGTTCCTGCACTGCTCTCGGATTTTATCGATATAGTTTTTGATCTCTACCACCAGATGGGCTATCTCCGAACTGGCAGATTTGGATGAAATCGTGTTGATCTCCCGGAACATCTCCTGGGCCAGGAAGTCGAGCTGTTTGCCCGTCTGCCCCTCTCCCGCGGCAAGCTGCCTGAACTTGTCGATATGATCCCGAAGGCGCTGCACCTCCTCGTTGATGTCCTGCTTGTCAGCAAGAATCGCCACCTCGGTGAAGAGGCGCGTATCTTCGGGTTGTGCCTTCATCAGCTGCTCCAGATTGGTGCGCAGCTTTTCATACAGTGCGCGCGACACCTTCCTGGACAATTTTTCAACCCGGACTATGGAGCGGGAAATCGCCGCCAGCGATTTTAACAGGTCCTTTCTGGTGGCCTCTCCTTCGCGAAGACGCATTTTAATATGTTTTTCGATCGCCAGATCGATACCCGAAAAAATATCGGTGCGCGACCTTTCCGAGAGCGTGGAGCGTTCCTTCTGTACGACACCGTCCAGCGCTAAAAGTGCGTCGATCGAAAATCGCCCTTTCTCGCCGAGCTCATCGGTTACTGCGCTTATCTCGCGGTAATACTTTCCGAGCAACTCCCGGTTAATCATGACCGGACGCGATTCAATCCAGTCATGGATGTCTACGGACAATTCGATCTTACCCCTAGCGTACCGTTTCTTTAAAAAAAGCTCTATCTCGTATTCATCGTCTTTCATGAAACGCGGCAGGTTGAGATAGGTCTCGACGAATTTTGAGTTGACCGATTTTATTTCGACCGAGAAGGAAAATTGTTCGGTTGTTTTTTCGATCACGGCATAGCCGGTCATGCTTTCCATCGGTTCCTCACAGCAACTTCTCGGTCTTTCCGAGCGATTTTATTTTCAAACGGCCGTCCTCGGCGTAAAAATCTATGGTCCTGCCGTAGTCTCCGCCCACGTCTTCGGCGACAATCCGTATACCGATCGCATCAAGGACCTCACGGACCTTCTTGACATTGTTTCTGCCAATTTCACCCATCATGCTGTTTTCCGCCATTTTGAACATAGTGGAACCGCCCACAATCTTGGCGACGATTCTCGTCTTTAACGCGCCCTTTTTGGCCATCTCCTCGACGAGCAGCGGAAGCGCCGAATCCGCATATTTTCGGTCATTGGCATTACGGTCGCTCTTGGAGGGAAGCATGATGTGGGAGAGGCCCGCCAGCGACGCGCCCGGGTCATACAGGCAGATCCCGACGCACGAACCCAGGATAGTCCGCAATATGTCCGGACTCGAAGCAAGACCGATGTCGGCGATTCCGACGTTAACCAGTTTAAAATTCATTTGCACGCTCCTTTGGGACATACACCGGTGAATCCAGAAGCTTCACATAAACGAAATCCTCGGAGATGGAGTGGAGGGTTTCCGAATGTCCGATGAAAAGATAACCGCCTTTTGAAAGTGCGCCGGCGAAACCAGCGACCAGCCGCCGCTGGTATTCGCGGTCGAAGTAGATCATTACGTTTCGACAAAAAATGATATCGAGATCTTTGGGATACGGGTTTTTAAAAAGATTGAGATAATGAAACGTAACGAGATTCCTTGCCTGCTCCTTGATGGTAAAAAGCTCGGGGTACTGCCGGTCCTGTGTGAAATACTTCTCGAGGACCGCCGGCGCGACCTTTTCGATCCTCCTTCCGGAGTACTCCCCTTTCCGGGCGAAATCGAGCACCGATGGCGCGATGTCGGTTGCAATGATCTCGAACTCCCACCCGGGGAAAAGAGGCATGCTCTCGAGAACGCAGATGGCAATCGTATACGGTTCCTCGCCGGTCGAGCACCCGGCGCTCCATATGCGCAGTTTTTTGATCGTCTTTTTTTTAGCGATATCCGGTAGACAATGCTGGATCAGTGCGTCGAACTGCCGTTCGTTGCGGAAGAAATACGTTTCATTTGTGGAAACGACATCGATAAGCTGCTCCAGCTCCTTTGCCTTGTCCGGCAGGCGATGAATATGGTCGTAATAATCGGAGAACGATTCAAGATTGAGCGCCTGGAGCCGTTTCCTCAGGCGGTTCGAAAGCAGGGTGATCTTTGTGTCCTTTAAAAATATACCGCTCTCCGCGTAAATGAGCTTCGCGAAACGGTGAAACTCATCCTCGTTAAGGCGCTTGATGTTACCGAAATCTATCATGGCATCCCCTTCTATAATCGGCAAGGAAAGCGTCAATGAAAAAAGTGCGGGATACGGCAAAGGCCTCTTTATTGTTTTCCCTGTAAATTAAGTACGAGCCGTATTTCTCCCGCGGGGATGCCCGAACAGCGGGAAATCAGCTCTATCGCACACCCCTTCCCGTGGAGGTCCGAAATAAGGGCGTATTTATCGTCCGATTCATCGAAAAGAACGGCGATATCGGATTCGCTTAACTTGCTTTCATGCTTTCCGTTTTCCGGTGCCGGTAAAATCCGTAACTCCGAGAAATCCTTTTGAATTGGACTGGATTTTCCCATTCCGGTCCTAAAGTCGTCCGCACGGGGCAGGCTTGAAGAGACAGCCGGGGCATCATCTTTTTTCGCAAGATGCTCGAGCAGGAAAAGAGCGCCCCGTCCCGCAACAATGCGGATAAGGTCAGACGCCCCTCGCGCAAGCCGTAACAGGTCATGTGAAAGGCTTTTCCTGTCGCCGGGGGCCGGATCGCCCGACCGCTGAGGCGCTGCGTTCCGCGCATTTTCGGCCGGTGCGCTGTCCTCATTTCGTATTCCCGGCAGAATTTCGTCGGCCGGAGACACTGCCTCGCGATCGCTCACGCTCATGTCGAGGTTTTTAATGACGCCGGACTGCTGCAGGAGGCGCTTCATCGCCGTAATGCGATTCTCGAGGAGCGAGATGTTCCTTTCGGCGGTCTCGTTAAAGTCCTTAATTATGGCATCCATTTCGCGCCGCAGTCTTTTTTCCCGGAACTCGGAAGCCGAACGTTCAAGCTTCAGACTGATTACGAGGTAAAAAAGGGCCCACAGGATCACATTGACAATCAAGATAAACAGAAACTGCATAGGCTTCCCTTTGTCGTTCCGCGCTCGTGAAGCGCAGTGTTATTTTTTTACGTCGATGATTCGCCCGATCTTTTCGTCCGACGGCGGTGCGCTCTCTTCTTCCTTTTGTGCGCCCTCTTCTCCGTGCCCCTCTTGCGAGCCGCCGCGGAAATGCCGTTTCTCTTCGCGCATGATGGCGTTCTTCTCGGCCTTTTTGTTTTCCTCGAGCCTTGCCCTGGTGAGCCTCGACCTTTCGAGCGATTCCTTGTCAAGCATATGCTGCTGCTCAATGACCGCCTCGGTCTTCACCTGAGCGTTGCGCGCCACCTCGTGCATCTGGGCGATGTTGGTCTGCATGTCAATAGGCTTGATCGACATGGCCTTTTCCTGTACGCGTGGTTTTACCTCCTCCGCCGGAGCATCGTCATTTTACCGATACTTTCTCCCATTTCGGGCTTTTCGTATTCGGAAAGACGGATTTCCCCACCTTCCATCGTAAACTTGATATAGTTATATGGGTCCTTGACCGGGTAACGGCGGTCCTTTATATAAATCTCCACTCCCGGGAAAACGGTCTGTTCGGCGCACACCTTACCTTTATGTTCGAGCATCCCCAGATAGGCCTTGAGCTCCTCCAATTCCAGGTTCACCTCGGCATGCCGGGTCTCAAGCTTCTGCTTCTGCTGGGTGAGCTTTTGAAGCAGATCCTCCTTCTCCTGCGGAAGGCGGCCCCCTGAATTATTCTTCAATACGGTAAGGGTCGCAAAGTCCTTGCGGATTTTTTCGAGATCGTCTCCACCCTGCTGCTTGAGGGCCTCCAGGTCGGAAACCTGCTGCAACACCTTCGGATTGATCCCGACCCGGACCTCGGTGCGGGTGAAGGAATCCGAGCCGATGATTCGGGCGTTCACCTCCTCCCCGGCCCGGATAACGCCGCCCACGATACGGGCCCTCCTGCCATGACAGAGGATTCGGTTCCCCGCATCCGCTCTTGAATGAAGGATACCTTCGGATACAATGATATCTTTTTCGGCATAGCAATTTGCCGACTGGACGAAATTGGCGAAAATGGAACCGCCGGTTGATTCGATTTTGGCCTCTTCGCGCCCCATAATCCCCTGGCGAATGATGATATCTCCCTCGGCCTCAAGAAAGGCCTTCTGGACAGAACCCTTGACCTCGATATTACCGGCCGCCTTGACGATGAAATTGTCCTGGACGCTCC
>JBFZEY010000352.1:0-4387 GCA_041306625.1 Spirochaetota bacterium
CCGCAGTCATGGGACCACCTCTGCTGGAACGCGGTGGAGACACTGAAGGCGAACGACCTGGTTTTCCACGGCCGTTGCGAGGAGATCAGCGAACGGATCAACATGGTGCGCTTCAGGAACAACAAGGCCTCCTATCTGGTAAAAGCCCGCGAACAATTCAGCGACAACGGAGGAATGAGGATCAAAAGCATACTCGACTCACTGCACGGCGTATTCGAGCGCAGGAATTTCCTTGCCTCAAATGTGAAGGGGATGGGCTGGAAAGAAGCGAGCCACTTCCTGCGCAACACGGGTTTCGGGGCGGATCTCGCCATCCTCGACCGTCACGTTTTGAAAAATCTCGTTTTGCTGGACGTTATTCCCGAAATACCCCGCTCGCTTACATCCCGACGATACTTCGAAATTGAGGACCGAATGCGCGCCTTCGCGAAGGAAATCCGCATCCCGCTCGCTCATCTCGATTTCGTTCTGTGGTACAGGGAAGCGGGGGACGTCTTCAAATGAGCCGATCCGGCCGTTTTTAAAACCACATTTATCAAGGATTTTATTTTTTAGGCGCGTTCGCAATATTTTTGTTTACACTCGGACCGACGAAAGTATACTTTGGTCTGCTTTTAAAGCACGGGGCGTAGCGCAGTCCGGTTAGCGCACATGACTGGGGGTCATGGGGTCGGAGGTTCAAATCCTCTCGCCCCGAAGCTTGAAGTTCAATTTTCGCATCGCAAGGGAGAGCATCTCTCTGATGGAGAGTGACTGTCATATACCACTGCCGTCTTTGACCGGAAGAGAGAAATCCCGCCATACCAGCGTCATGCCGTGGTTATTGCGCAGACCGTCTGCGGTCATTCTGATCACAGCCACGCCATCAGTTCAATACGCCGCATTTAAGGAAATCCCGGAAGCCAGATTCCGCCGTCATTGCAATAAATGACGGTCTTCGCCGTGCCCGGCGGAACTACGGGCGCCGATTAAAGAGGCCCGGGATGAGTGTATTTTTCTTTTTGTGATAGACTGAGTTCATCGGGGGAGGCAATCGGACAAATGATTTTAGAAAACTATCTTGATAAAACGCAGGTTTTCTTCCTGAAGAACACCGAAAAGCAGATGGTCATCAAAGAGATGCTCCAGCGTCTGGAAAAACTCGGACGCATCGAACACTCGGACCGTTATTACGCGCAGGTGATCCACCGCGAGTCGCTCGAGAACACCGGCATCGGGGGCGGGCTCGCCATTCCGCACGCCCGCACCGATTCGGTGCATAACTTCATCTCCATACTCGGCGTTTCGACAGAGGGGATCGATTACCAGTCGATCGACAACGCCCCGGTGCGCTACGTTCTGCTCAGCATTTTCCCCACCGACATGAGCACCAAGTACCTTTACCTTGTCGGAATGATCGCGCGGATATTCTCGAACGATGAAAAACGAAAGGAACTCGACGAGGCGGCGACCCCGGCCAAGGTCTATTCGAAGCTCGCGAAAGACGCCAAGCAGTATTTCGAGAGCATTTCTCAGAAGGAGGAGCCGGGCTCGGAAAGCGCCGTGAACCTCTCGGGTGTCCCCTCCTCCGACCTCGACCTTCTCATCCGCCTCGACAGCCTTTACCACCTCTACGACGAGGACAAAAGCATCGATTCAACCGGCAGAAAGATCGAGGGACTGCGCAAGCTCATCGACAACCGCTCGCTTACCTATTACGAGCGTATGCGAAAGAAGTGCCAGAACCCGTTCGCCATCGTCGACAAAAGCAGCTGCAGCGGCTGTCATCTCGAGATCCCGCCCATCTACCTCCAACAGATCAGGGACTCCAAGGGAATCTCGGTATGCACGCACTGCGGAAGATTTTTGATCATCCTCTGATGAAAAGCGGCGCCCGGAAAACCGGGCGCCTTTCGGTAGGATTTAAAACAAGTTCCTGAAGCGGTAGAAAAACCATTCCAGCAGGAAGTTCAACACCGATCGCTTTTTCCAGTTCCCGAGCCGCAGCTCAACGCTCTTCTTCAAGTCCGCGAAAAAAACCCGCTCCATTTTATCGCCGAACGGCTGGTCGAGAATGATGGCGTTGATCTCGAGATTGCGCGAAAAGCTCCGGCGATCGATGTTCGACGAGCCCACGGTCGACCAGATGCCGTCGATCACCGCGGTCTTGGCGTGCAGCACGGAGCGCGCGTATTCATACACACGAATGCCATTCCTTAAATATCGCTTGAAAAGGTAGCGGCTGGCATGCTGGACGATCGCCATGTCGCTTTTACCCGGTAAAAGCAGGCGCACGTCGACGCCGCGCTTTGCCGCGCGCACCAGCGCCCGGTATATCCTGGCGTCGGGGATAAAATAGGCGTTGGTGATGTAAATGGATTGTTTGGCGAAATTTATGGCGGAGATGTACGATTCCTGTATCGGCTTCACCTGTCTGCGCGACTTGCTGCAAAGCACCATGAGGAGCTTTTTGCCCGGTTCGTTCATGTTGGGAAAATGCCGCGAGATATCGACGACAGCGCCGCCGTAGCGGTACCAGTTCTCGAAAAAGAAAAACTGGACATCGCGGACCGCCGGCCCTTCTATCCGCAGATGGGTGTCGCGCCAGTCACCGCCCCGGTACCTGCGCCCCGCGTATTCGTTGCCGATGTTCATCCCGCCTACGAACGCGGTCCGTCCGTCAACCACCAGAAGCTTGCGATGGTCGCGCATGTCGATGTTGAAGTATTTCCTCCAGGGGATGACCGGATGAAACTCGATGACCTCGACGCCGCCCGAACGCATTAACGCGAAAATCGCCGGGGAGGTGCCGATACAGCCCACGGCGTCGTAGATGACGTTGACCTCGACGCCCTTTTTCGCCTTCTTTACCAGAAGCTCGGCGATCATCCAGCCGACAGCGTCGCTGTTGAAGATATACGTTTCGAGATTGACGCTCAGACGCGCGGAGTTGATTGCGTTTACGAATTCATCGAAACAGGCGTCGCCCGTGGCCAGCAACTTCACGCGGTTTCCGCCCGAAAGCCCCCCTATCCGCAGGCGCCTCATCTCGCTTAAAAAGCCGGGAAGGAAGAACCTGTTTTTAAGCCGGGAGAGCGCCTCCCTGGCCTGCCTGCCCGCCTTGAGCGCCCGCGGCAAAGCGCCATTCGCCCCGTGTTTTTCTTCCCGGGACCGGTTATTTCGGTTTTTAGCTCGCATGGTTTGGAGGCATACCGCGATCGCTCGGTGGGCTGGCGCCTGGCTTCAGGAGACCCCGGCCGGCTCCCTGGAGGGCTTTTCCGGTTTCGACGGGCCGTCCTTGATGGGCTTGAAGCTGATCGAACGGGCTTTTACCGACACGCGTATCCTGGTACTGTCGCCGAGGCTTCCCCGTAAAAGCTCCATCGCCAGCGCGTCCTCGACCTCGCCCTGCACAACCCTGCGCAGGTAGCGGGCGCCGAACTTCTCATCGAAGCCTTTTTCGGCGAGATGGCGCTTTGCCGCGGGTGAAAAGACGAGCTCGAGGCCACGTTCCCTGAGACGATCGTTTAACTCGCTGAGCATGAGGTCCACGATTTTACGTATATGCTTCTGGTCAAGCCGGTGGAAATATACGACTTCGTCAATACGGTTGAGAAACTCCGGACTGAAGAGATGTTTGAGCTCGTCGTATACCTTTTCGCGCCCGTCCTCTGCGGCCGTCCGGTCCCCGGAGAACCCCATTTTACCCATCCTCTGAAATTCGCGGTTGCCCACGTTCGAGGTCATGATAATGACCGCGTCCCTGAAGCTGATTGAAGCGCCGAAACTGTCCGTAAGCTCGCCCTCCTCGAGCACTTGAAGGAGGATGTTGAATACATCCGGGTGGGCCTTCTCTATCTCATCGAAAAGCACGACCGAATACGGTTTGCGCTTGATCTTTTCGGTAAGCTGACCGCCGTCGTCATAGCCCACGTACCCGGGGGGAGCGCCTATGATGCGCGATACCGAGTGCTTTTCCATGTATTCGGACATGTCGAGCCTGACGAGGGCGTTTTCGTCCTCGAAGAGGAATTCGGCGAGCGCCCGCGCGAGCTCTGACTTCCCGACGCCCGTCGGCCCCAGGAATATGAACGAGCCGATAGGCCTCCTGCCGCTTCGCAGCCCGGTTCGCGAGCGCCGTATCGCTTTACTTATTACCTTTATAGCCGCGTCCTGGCCGATTATCCGCCGGTGGAGCTCCTCCTCCATTCGTAAAAGCCGCCGTGTTTCGGTCTCCTCGAGACGTTCCACCGGTATGCCCGTCCATTGCATGACGATGTCCGCTATCTGTTCGGAATCCACCACGATCGCGTACTCGTTCGCCTTGCGCTGCCAGTCGCCGGTTTTCGCCGTCAGGACGTTCTTCTTTTCCCTGATCACGTCGCGAAGCGCGGCCGCATCCTCGTAC
>JBFZEY010000353.1:0-2825 GCA_041306625.1 Spirochaetota bacterium
AAGTGCGGGATCAATCCTTCCCGTATTTATAACATTTTTATCGTATTAGTGAAGAAGCACCAGGAAAAACAGAGCAATACGCAGCAACACATAGCAACAAAAGGGGAGATGCACGCCAGACAGGAATCGAACCTGTGACCCACAGCTTAGAAGGCTGTTGCTCTATCCGACTGAGCTACTGGCGCGTATTCGGGGTGATAGGATTCGAACCTACGACACCCTGGTCCCAAACCAGGTGCGCTACCGGACTGCGCTACACCCCGTGCTGATACAACCTGATATATCCCGCGAAAAACCGTGTCAACAGAATTTTTCTCGCGGTGACGTACGCGCCGATCTCAGGAAAAGCGGCCCCACTCTTTTTCGATGAGGCCGCGGACATGGCCGATGAACGCGTCCTTGCCGACGCGTGCAATTTCACTCTCGCGACGAAGCTTCACCTCTATCTCGCCGTCCTTGAAGAAACTTTTACCGACGGTTACCCGTACGGGCATGCCGATAAGATCCGCATCGGCAAACTTAACGCCCGGGCTCGCCTTGCGGTCGTCGTAGAGCACCTCGATCCCGGCATTCGTCAGCATCTCGTAAATCTCCTCAACGGCGGAGATTTCATCCTCCGATTTGGCGATACCGACCAGGTGTACCTGGAACGGGGCGACGGTCATGGGCCAGGAGATTCCTTTATTGTCGTTGTGCTGTTCGATGACCGCCGCCATGGTGCGGTTGACACCGATACCATAGCACCCCATTATCGGATGCACCGCCTTTCCGTTCTCGTCGAGCACGGTGAGGTTCATGGACTTCGCGTACTTGTATCCCAGCTTGAAGATATGCCCCACCTCGATTCCCTTGCGCTCGTCCAGCGCCGCGCCGCACTGGGGGCATGCGTCGCCCTTTACGGCCGAGGTGATGTCGGCCTCCTGTGCAATATCGAAATCCCTGCCGGCCTTGACGCCCGCGTAATGTTTGTCCTTTTCGTTGGCCCCGGTGATTGCGTTCCGCGTTGTACGGATAGAGAGGTCGAAGACGGTGCGCACCGGCTTTTTCGTCACAGGCCCGGCAAAGCCCACCGGTGCCGAGGTGACCTCCTCGACGATCGCATCGGGGGCAAGCTCCACTTCGAGTGCGCCGAGCGCGTTCTTCAGCTTCACTTCGTTGATCTCCCTGTCGCCCGGCACCACCGCCATTACCGGCGTGCCGTCGGCGAGATACACAATGCTCTTCAGAAACCTGTCGGCCCCGCATTTAAAAAAAACGGTCAGATCGTCGATGGTCCTGACGTTCGGCGTGTCCACAACGCGCAGATCCTCCGTTTCCCCCGCCGGCGCGGCTTCGCTCCTCCGGTACTCCGCGCGCTCCTGGTTGGCCTTGTAGCCGCAGGCGGCGCAGAGGAGCAGCACCTCCTCTCCCACCTCGGAGGCCACCATGAACTCCTCCGATGTGCTTCCGCCCATTGCGCCGGTATCGGCCTCGACCGGGATGGTCTCGATGCCGCAACGGCTGAATATGTTCCGGTAGGCCTTCCGCATGGACTGGTACGAGCGCTCGAGGCCGTCCTCGTCGATGTCGAATGAATAGGCGTCCTTCATTATGAATTCCTTGCTGCGCATCACGCCGTAGCGCGGCCGGATCTCGTCGCGGAACTTGGTGTTGATCTGGTAGGCATTCAGCGGCAGGTCGCGGTACGAAGACACGATCGAGCGCACGGCGGCGGTGAAGGCCTCCTCGTGCGTCGGGGCCAGGGCGTACTCGAGGCCGTTGCGGTCCTTTATGCGGATCATCTCCTTGCCCATGGCCTCCCATCGCCCGGACTCCTTCCAGAGGTCCGCGCTGGTAAGCTCGGGCATCAGGAATTCGAGCGCGCCGGCGCGCTCCATCTCCTCGCGGACGATGTCGGTGATCTTACGCAAAACGCGGAAGCCGAGCGGCAGGTACAGGTACATGCCCGCCGATTCTTTTCTTATCAGGCCGGCCCTGAGCATAAGCCGGTGGCTTATCACCACGGCATCCGAGGGGTCTTCCCTGAGAGTCGGTACAAGGTATCGGGTAAATCTCATAATGGCGGTCGCGCTCCTAAAGGTTATCTGTGGGTACGGCAAATTCCGGGGGGAAGTCTGTCATTGCGATCCCCGGTCTTTCCGGGGCGCGGCAGTGTCATTTTCCCTGAATGCACTTTTCTACAGTAGGGCTTTTTTTCTAAAGAAATCGCCCTGCCGCCGCGCTCCTCGCGACGACCGTATGTTCTCCCCGGCTTTTATTGCTCCCTTTTCTGTTCTGAGTACACAACAGCGGCCTGATTGACAAGAATAAATTGTCCTTCACCGCATGCAATCGTTTATTCACATTTTCTTTATATATTCATTATAAATGCTTTAAAAATTCTCGGTTATAAGTATATACTATATCACGCACTACCGGGCGGCAGCAACGAAAAGCTTCCGGGGTGAATGGCAGGAATCGGCTTGATGGAAGAAAAAATATCCGTAAACAATTTAACCTTCTATTACGGGAACAATCCCGCGGTCAATGAAATAAGTCTCCCGGTATATAAAAATACCGTTCTCGCGCTCATAGGACCTTCAGGCTGCGGTAAATCCACGTTCATCCGGTGCATCAACCGAATGAACGACATCATCGCCAACACGCGGGTGGAGGGGGAGCTCCTCATCGACGGGGAATCGATTTACGAACGCACCTATGATGTAACCCAGCTGCGCCGCAGGGTCGGCATGGTCTTCCAGAAATCGAATCCGTTCCCCAAATCAATTTTTGAAAACATCGCCTATGGACTTCGCATAAACGGGATGAAAAACCGCTACGACATA
>JBFZEY010000354.1:0-8679 GCA_041306625.1 Spirochaetota bacterium
GGCGTGCGCGACCGCTGGCCGGTGCGCGTGGTCTCGCCCCACGGTGAGATGCGCGTGGCGGCGAAGGTTTCGGAGGACGTAAAGCCCGACACGGCCTACGCGCCGTACTTCGTTCAGGAAATGATCTCGCGCTTTTTGCTGGGACACACCGAGGTTCTCAGGCAGGGAGAAGACGCAACGATTCCAGTAAGGATTGAGAAGGTATGACCATGTTCCTTATCAAGAAAGCCGACGTCGGTAAAATCGCGCAGGAGCTCGGCCGGGAATACCAGGTATACGGCCCCATGATCGAGAAGGGCTCGGGGCAGACTTTCTTCGACAGGGCGGAAGACATTGCCGAGATCAACCTTTCGGCACCAATCCCGTCAAACCCGCCCAAGTCGGTCGTGTTTCCGCAGATGGAGCGCATTCTTTCATACGAATACGACAGGACGAAGAACACGGTAAAGATGGAGCCCGATTACGAGGTGACGCCAAGGGCGCTTGTTGGCCTTCGCCCCTGCGACCTGGCCGGCATGCTCTGCCTGGACCGCTTCTTCATGGGACAGGAGTTCGTTGACGAGGTGTACCTGAATCACAGGAAAAAAATGTTCATCGTCACCAATACCTGCGTTACTCCCTTCAAACAGTGCTTTTGCGTATGCACCGACAGCGGGCCGGCGGCGCGTGAGGGCTATGACCTCAATCTTACCGACCTCGGCAAAGAGTACCTGGTAGAGGTCGGCTCCGAAAAGGGTGCGGCGCTGGCGGCGAAGCTCTCCCTCGCCCCGGCGAACGATTCCCATCTCGCACTGAAAAAGGAGAAGGTTGATCAATCCATCTCCATGTTCGAGGACATCGCCGTCGATTCAAAGGCGTGGATCTCGCGCGTCATGAACCGCGTCACCACCGGCTTCGTAAAGGACGATGTGTGGGAGTATATCGGCGACCAGTGTTTCGAGTGCGGGGCCTGCACCTTCGTATGCCCGTCGTGCTCGTGCTTCAACATCGCCGACGTCAACAACACGGACTGCGCCGGCTGCGCGGACCGGCTGCGCACCTGGGACTCGTGCTCGTACGAGGGATATTCGCGCATGGCGGGAGGCCACAATCCCCGCAAACCCGTTGAGGACCGTCGCAACAAACGGTTCTTCTGCAAGCTGTCATACTCGCAGATGAAGAAGTATCTGCGGCCGGGTTGCGTCGGGTGCGGCCGGTGCGCCTGGGTGTGTCCCGGCGATATCGGTCTGCCGAATGTCGTGACCTATGTCAGAAGGGAAATAACAGGGTAGGGGAAGCGTATGAGCCAGGTATTGAACATCCAGAACGGAAAGATAGTCACCATGCCAGAGGTCGCCACGATCGAGGAGATCAGGGATGAGATTCGCGAGGTAAAGACCTTCTACCTTTCGATCGACAACAAGGATTTATGGAATAATTTCAAGTACAAGTCCGGGCAGTTCATCATGTGCACCATATTCGGCGCGGGTGAGTTCGCCGTTTCGCTGCCGCCCAGTCCTGAGAACGACCGTTTTCACATAACGGTGCGCACGGTCGGCAGGGTGACCAGCGCCCTCCACGCGCTGAAGCCCGGCGACAAGGTGGGCCTCCGCGGACCGTTCGGCAACGGATTCCCCTTCGAGGAATTCAAGGGCAAAAACCTGGTCTACGTGGCGGGCGGCATCGGCCTGATTCCGCTGCGCTCGTCAATCGTCCATGCGCTGCAGCACAAGAAGGATTTCGGACGGGTACTGATGCTTCACGGCGCTCGCACTCCCGACGACCTCATGTACAAGGAAAATTTAAAGGAGTGGCAGAGTTTCGAGGGATTCGAGACCTATATAACGGTTGACGTGCCCACCCCCGACTGGAAGGGCGAGACGGGTTTCGTGCACACCCTCTTCGACAAGGCGAACCTCCCCGTCGAGAATACCGTCGCCTTCGTTTGCGGGCCTCCGGTCATGTTCAACACGGTGATCGGCGAGCTCATGAAGCGCGGCCTCTCGGACGAGAACATCTACTCGACGCTCGAACGGCACATGAAGTGCGGCGTGGGCAAGTGCCAGCACTGCGCCGTGGGAAGAACCCTCGTCTGCACCGACGGGCCGGTGTATACCTACCGGCAGATCAAAACGCTCGGCGAGGAGATATAGCCGCCGGAGTCCGCGGCTTATTGATACTGATGGAACGGAAAGCGATCAGCATGGTCGATGACATACGAAACGCCCTTTCAGGCAGGGTCTGCATCGTGGGCATGGGAAACACCCTGCTCGGCGATGACGGCGCGGGCGTGGTCATTGTCGAGGCGCTCCGTGGCGCCGGCACAAACGGCCGCGCGCACCTGGTGAACGCCGAGGACATCATCGAGAGCCATGCCTTCGAGATCGCCGACGGCGACTGGGACAGGATCGTCGTAATCGACGCGGTGCGTTTCGGCGGCAGGCCGGGGGACGTGATGTTCGGCAGCTTTTCCGAGATCGGTGACCTGTTGAACGACTACTCGACACACAAGCTCTCGCTGCGCCTTTCGGAATCGATCTGGCGGGAGCGCGGCAAGGAGACCTACCTCCTCGGGATCGAGCCGGAAAGCCTCGATTTCGGAGAGGGACTTTCGCTGGCCGTACAAAAGAGCGCCGACACGCTCGGTGACATACTTCTTGAAGCAGTTAAACAGCACCCCGAAGGAGCATGTGTATGAGTGACCTTTATGGAAAACTGATTCTCGCGATGGCGATCCTTCTCTGCTCGGCGATCGTTGTGCCGTTTGTCGCCGAAAAACGAAAGCTGGCGGGCTGGCTCAATTTCATCTTCGTAGCCGTTGCGGGGGCCATCCTTCTTTCGATCAGCTACAGCGTCATCTTCGTGCAGTCCCTCCAGACGCAGCTCGTATCGGTGGGGCCGCTCGATATCTACTTTCTCCTGGACAGTTTTTCCGGGTTTTTCCTGGGCATCATCGCCGTTATGGCAATGGTAAGCGCCTTTTACTCGATCGAATACATGGAGCACTACGACGACTACGGCCTGCGGAGCTACTACGCGAACTACCCGATTTTCGTACTGGGCATGGCGGGGATCGTAACCGTTGACGATCTCAGCACCGGTTTCACCATCGCATGGCAGGCGATGACAATCACCAGCTATTTCCTTGTGCGCTTCGAGCACCGGAAACCCGAGATTGTAAAGGCCGCCAACAAGTACCTCGTGCTCATGGAGCTCGCCTGGCTGTTCATCGTCGTGGCGGCCTTCATCGCCGGCACCTCGATGGGCGATTCGATCCATGCCGTTACCCGAAGTCTCGGGGGTACGCACGGCGCGGTGCCGTACATCGTCTACGGGCTCATCTTCCTCGGATTCGGATTCAAGGCGGCGGTGTTCCCCTTCGGCCAGATGTGGCTGCCCGACGCTCACTCCATCGCCCCGTCTCCGATAAGCGCGCTCCTTTCGGGCGTGATGATAAAGACCGGCGTCTATGGAATAATCCGCACCTTCTTCTGGATGGTACCGCACACCGAAACCTTTCACTTCAGCGGCGCCTTCTGGGGCGCGCTCATCGCCTCCTTCGGAGTCGTGACGCTCTTCATCGGCACCGTGCAGTCCATGAAACAGAGCCAGTCAAAACGGCTGCTCGCCTACTCCTCGATAGGGCAGGTGGGCTACATCATCTTCGGCATCGGCGCGGCGCTCTTCATGGTGAACGCCGAAAGCGCATCGCTGCAGATGCTCGGGCTCATCGCGCTCGTCGGCGTGATCTATCATGTGCTCAACCACGCGGTTTTCAAGGGCCTGCTCTTTTTGACCAGCGGCAGCGTTCTTTACAGCACCGGGACCAAGGACCTCAACAAGCTCGGCGGACTCATCAACCTCATGCCGGTCACCGCGCTCGTTGCGGGCATCGCGTCGCTCTCGATATCCGGCGTACCGCCCTTCAGCGGATTCGCGAGCAAGTGGACGCTGGTGTCGACCTCGCTCCTCGCCGGAAGCGAGGTGCTCTTCCTGGTGATATTCGGAATCATCGCGCTCTTTACCAGCGCCGTGACGCTCTCATGTTATGTAAAATTTTTCGGAATGACCTTCACCTCTGCCGGGGCCGAGTGGAGCATCGGCAGGGAAGTCAAAGAGGTGCCGGCGGGAATGCTCATCCCTAAGCTCTTCCTTACGGCGCTCTGCCTGCTCCAGGGGCTTATCCCCTTCTTCTACTTTCAGACGATCATCGGTATATTCGCGAATTCCGGCGGCTCGGCCGTATCGGCGGCTTTCAGGGACATGCATGTTCAGGACCATGTTTTCAACTCGGTGATGGGCGTGTCGATGAGCATTCCGGGCCTTTCGTCGGTGTCCTCGGTGGCGGTCCCGGCGGTACTCCTGCTGGTCTTTGCGGCGGCGTTTGGTCTTGCCGCCCTTATCCGGCGCGCCGGCGGATCGAAGGAGCGCGAGGTTCCCACCTGGCTCTGCGGATACCAGGACCTGACCGACAAGACCAGGTACCGCGACAAGAGCATGTTCTCCGCGCTTAAAAACCTGCTGTATTGGACCGGCGGGAACGTAAAGGAATAAAGAAGGCCATCCTTATTAAACGAGGTACGGTATGCCAGGGATTGAAGAGATCAAAAACGGCTTAAAGAAAAAGTTCAAGGACGCCGTCGTCGCCGTTGAGGAGCAAAACCCGACGAGGCTGTTCGTGGATATAAAAAGCGCGAAGGTGCGCCAGATTTCAAACGAGATCATCGCCATGGGCGGACGCTACCTGGTGAGCATCGGGTACGACAACATCAGCCGCGACAAGACGCTGGGCATGATTCACACCTTCGGTTTTGACAAGGATGGTATTTTACTGTCGCTGCGCACCTCGGTCCCCGAATCGAAGCCCGTAATGGATTCAATCACGCCCGACATCCCCAATGCCGGATGGTCCGAGCGCGAATACATGGACCTGCTGGGCATGAAATTCACCGGTCATCCGAAGCCGAAGAGGCTCATCCTAGCCGACGACTGGCCGGAAGGCGTGCATCCGCTTCGCAAGGACATCCCCTGGAACCTCATGCCGCCGGCGGCCGAGGACGTGGCCTACCAGCTCGACGAGTGCCCGGAGGGGTGCAGCATCGTTCCGGTGGGCCCGTATCACCCCACGCTGCACGAGCCGGCGCACTTCGCGGTGTACGTGGACGGCGAGACCATAAAGGGGAGCGATTACCGCGGCTTCATGACGCACCGCGGCATAGAGAAGCTCTGCCAGACGCAGCTGACGTATAACGAGATACCCTTTGTCGCCGAACGCATCTGCGGCATCTGCGGCTCGGTGCACGCCACCAGTTACTCCCAGGCGGTGGAGCTCGCCGGCGGCATAAAGATATCGCGCAGGGCCGAGTACATCCGCACCATCATGCTCGAGATCGAGCGCATCCATTCGCACCTGCTGTGGCTCGGGGTCGCCGGTCACCTCATCGGTTTCGACACCGTATTCATGCAGTCGTGGCGCATCCGCGAGCCCATCATGTGGCTGGGCGAGCGCATGACCGGAAACAGGAAGACCTACGGGATGATCGTCATCGGCGGGGTGCGCCGGGACATCACCCCCGAAATAAAAGAAGATATACTTAATGTGATCGGGAAGGTTGAGGAGGAACTCCTTACAGTTCAGAAGGCGATACAGGGTGACTCGGCCATACACCGGAGAACGAAGGGCGTCGGCTACGTTTCGACCGCCGATACGGTGCTCTGGAGCCTGGTCGGGCCCGTTGCGCGAGCCCGGAACGTCGATATCGACGTACGGCGCGACTACCCCTACGCCGCGTACGATGAAATGAAGTTCGACGTGCCTGTCTTCGATTCCAACGACGTGTGGGCCACCGTGCTGGTGCGCCTGCTCGAGACCTTCGAGGCGATAAAAATAATCAGGCAATGCCTGGATAAGATGCCTAACGACGGTCCGATACTCACCGAGCTCGAGGCGCCGATACCGGCGCTGAAGCACGCACTGACGGTCGTCGAAGCTCCCCGCGGTGAAGCGGTGCACTATGTCATCACCGGAGAGGAGAACGCTCCCGAGCGCTGGCGCGTGCGCGCCCCGACATACCCGAACCTGCAGGGGGTGCCGCTGATGCTTCTCGGCAACCAGCTCGCCGACGTGCCGATCATCATCGGGAGCATCGATCCGTGCTTCTCGTGCACCGACCGGATGGAGATAGTGGATCTGCGCTCGGGTGCCGCGAAAACGGCCTCCCAGGGCGAGCTTGAAGAGCTTTCACGGAATAAACGATAGAGGAAAGCGTATGGATATCCTGACAGCCGTGATCAACGTACTGATTTTCCTGACACTCGCTCCGCTTTTCGAGGGCGTTGTGCGAAAGCTTTACGCCAAGGTGCAGTCCCGCCAGGGCCCGCCGATCGTCCAGCCCTATTACGATCTCCTGAAACTTCTGGGCAAGGAGACGCTTTCGGCCGGCAACTGGGCGTTCAGGATCGCCCCCATGATGGCGCTCGCATCCATCATAACGGCGGTGTCGCTCATGCCTCTCGGTTACACGGCCGGCTTCCTGACCCAGTACGGGGACATCATCACCGTCATCTATCTTCTTACTCTCGGCGGCGTATCGGTGCTGCTGGGGGCGCTTTCCAGTAAAAACACCTACGCCATGGTGGGGGCGAGCCGCGAGATGGTGACTATAATCATGGTCGAGCCGGTGCTTGCCATGACCTTCATTCTGGGCGCGCTCAAGGCGAAGAGCCTTACCATCGACGCCAGCATGGCGAGCTCGCTGAGCGGCTCGTACGGGTTCTCGATGGTGCTTATGCTCGTCGTCTTCCTGATGGCGCTCCAGGCCTTCGTGGCCAGGCAGCCCTTCGACATCGCCGAGGCCGAGGTCGAGATAATGGAAGGTCCCTTCATCGAGTACAGCGGACCGGGGCTCGCCCTCTTCAAGTACTACATGATGATAAAGCAGATGTTTTACGCGGCGCTTTTTGTCGCCGTGTTTGTGCCGCTCGTCAACACGGGGTATTTCGTCGTCGATGCGGCGGTTCAGCTCGTTGAGATCCTGGTCGTCTTCGTGCTCATCGCCGTGCTCGGTTCGACCAATCCGAGGCTGCGCATCGACCAGGCCGTGAAGTATTATGCGATATTGATCGCTGCATCGCTCGTGGCGGTAGGACTTACGGCGTATGGTATTTAGACGATTAAAGATTAAACGATTAAAGATCAGAAGATTAAAGATTAGAAGATTGGCAGATTAGAAGATTATGGATAGTATAATGACCGGATTCAAGCCAAGTGATTTCCTGCTCAATAGATCTTTAAATCTTGAATCTTGAATCTTGAATCTTAAATCCAAGGAGAAACACCGTGTGGCTGACAAGTAAGATAAAGCAGGTTTTCATGGTGGCGAAACCCGGCGTGGTAACGCTTCGGTATCCGTTCGAGCCGCGCCCGGCTCCGAAGAACTTCAGGGGACAGCCCTACTGGGACCATCATAAGTGCATCGGCTGCGGCGGCTGCGCGGCGCACTGCCCGGCGCGCACGATCCTGGTGCGCGATCTGTGCCAGGAGTTGCGAGTGATGGTATACGACGGCTCGCGCTGCACTTACTGCGGTCGTTGTGCCGACGTGTGCCCCGAGGACGCCATCACCATGACCGAGAGCTTCGAACTCGCGACCGGAGACAAGGAAGACATCAACGAGACCATGGAGCTGTTCATGGCCACCTGTCAGCGCTGCGGCCGCTGTTACGACCACGAGATCACCAACGCGATCGACCGCATGTCGAGGATCGGCTTCAAATATGACAGCATCGAGATGAGAGCCGTGGTTCCGGTGAGCTCCGAGCAGTTCGACATGAAACTCTATGAAAAGACGGAAAAAATTAAAAGGCCGGAAAAGGCGGGAGAGTAGCCATGCTTGCTAACCTGATCAAAAAGGCGTTCCCCAAATCGCTGTGGGTGTATCACTGCAATTCGGGGGCGTGTAACGGCTGCGACATCGAGATCCTGAATGTCCTCACGCCCTATTACGATATCGAGCGCTTCGGCATGAAGCTCGTGGCCTCTCCCCGGCACGCCGACGTGATGCTGGTTTCCGGCGCGGTGACCCGGCCCACGCTTCCGATCGTCAAGAAGGCGTATGATGCAATGCCCTCGCCCAAGCTGGTCTTCGGTATCGGTTCGTGCGCCGTTGGAGGCGGCTGCTGGTTCGACTGCTACAATGTTACCGGCGGTGCGGACAAGGCCGTCCCGGTCAACTATTACATTCCCGGCTGCCCGCCGCGCCCCGAGGCTATTATTTACGGCGTTGCTCTCGCGCTGGGCCTCGTAGAGAAGAAGGTGGCGCCCATCGAGCTCAAGCAGATGGAGTTCCCGATTGACATGTACGAGCGTAACAAGGCCTGGGAAGAACGCAACGTTATATACGAATTGATTAAAGATTAGAGGATTAAAAGATTAAAAGATTAAAAGATTAAAAGATTATGGATAGCATGATGACTGGTTATACGGAAAAGGACTTTCTGTTTCATAAATCTTGAATCTTTTAATCTTGAATCTTAAATCCTTAACCCCTGGAGCGTGACATGGCAAAGAAGATACTTTTAGTGGACGACGACAGCGACCTGGTGGCGAGCCTTTCGCAGGCGCTAAAGATGAACGGATACGACGTATCCATCGCCTACAGCGGCGCCGAGGGTCTTGCGAAGCTCCTCGAGGTGCGGCCGG
>JBFZEY010000355.1:0-5532 GCA_041306625.1 Spirochaetota bacterium
TGGTGCTGGCCGGAAACAGGATATACGGCGGCATCCCGGCGGCCGTGGTGGCCGATCTGCAGCAGCGGCATTACGATTATCTTTCGTTCGGCCAGCTGGCATACGTGGACCTCGCCGAAAAATACCATAATACGTTCGAAAGAATGGACTGAAACAGCGGTTCCGGTGTGTTTCAATTGATTATTTATCATTAAACAGAAAGCCGTGCATGGCATATACCATGACGCTCCTGCGTTCCATCCCCACCGAGGACGGTACCATCTCCCTCTATTCCGAGGAGTACGGTCAGGCCATGCACACGCAGTCCGGCGCCTACACCGAGGCGCTCGTCAAGCACGTGCGCCCGTCGGGGATCCTTTCGCTCAATGAACGTACGCTGCGCGTCCTCGACGTTGGATTCGGGATCGGCTATAACGTGCTCGCGCTCCTGGAGGAATTCACGCGGGATGACAGGGGCCGCAGCCTCGAGATCACCACGCTCGAAAAGGACTTTCCTCCCGTTGATATAATGGAAGCTATCTCATTCCCCGGAAAAACGGGAGCGCTTTACGACACGATAAAACGGCTGTGCGAAAACCGCAAAGCGCGCGGAGAGAAGTTCACCGTACGCATGCTCGCCGGCGACGCGAGGAGAAGCCTGCCGACCCTCGAAGCCTCGCACTTTCACGCAATCTTCCACGACCCCTACTCCCCGGCGAAGAACCCCGAACTCTGGACCGTCGATTTCTTCAGGGAGCTGTACCGGGTCGCGGCGGAAAGCTGCGTGCTCACCACGTATTCCAGCGCGTTTCAAATACGTGCGGCGCTTCTGGAAGCAGGCTTCACCGTCGGGAAAGGTCCGTCGATGGGGCGCAAGCGCGAGGGGACGCTCGCGGCAAAGGGAGCGTGGGTCGAGCCGCTTGATGAAACGGAGCGTGCCGCGCTGCATAGCGACCCGAAGGCAACGCCATACCGCGACGAAACCCTCTCCGGCGAGCGCGGGGAGATTCTGCAGCGCAGAAAAACCGACATGGCCGCGCGGCGGAAGACCTAGCCTTTAAAGCGTATCATGGAACCGTCATATATACGCCTCTACGAAACCGGCCGTCTCGCTGAAATTGAGACCATGCTGCGCGAACGCATGGCCCGCTGCGACCTGTGCCCTCACCGGTGTATGGCCGACCGCGCGGCCGGGAAAACCGGCAAATGCCGAAGCGGCATGCTGCCTGTCGTGTCCTCGTTCAACCAGCATTTCGGCGAGGAGTCGTGCCTGGTGGGCAGGCACGGTTCGGGCACCATCTTCATGACGCACTGCAATCTCTTTTGCATCTTTTGCCAGAACTACGATATCTCGCACCTGGGCCATGGCGACGAGGTGTCGTACGATGAATTCGCCTCCATGATGCTCGCCCTGCAGGCCCGGGGCTGCCACAACATCAACATCGTCACGCCCACCCACATGATCTATTCGCTCATCCGCGCCCTCCTCGCAGCCGTGGCGAAAGGGCTTCGCGTTCCGCTGGTCTACAATTCGGGAGGCTACGATTCGGCGGACACCCTCCGCCGGATCGAAGGCGTGTTCGACATCTACATGCCCGACTTCAAGTACATGGACACCGACACGTCCAAACGCCTGAGCGGCGCGGATGATTATCCGCAGCGGGCCATGGAGGCGCTTCGCGAAATGCACCGCCAGGTCGGCGACCTCGAAATCGACACCCGCGGCATCGCGCACCGCGGTCTTCTGGTACGTCACCTTGTGCTTCCGAACAACCTCGCGGCCACCGACCGCGTCATTGCCTTTCTCGCGTCGCTCTCGAAAAACACTTATCTGAACCTGATGGACCAGTACCGCCCCGAATACCGGGCGCGGGAGTGCGCGGACCTGCGCCGCAGGGCGACGATCGCCGAGTTTGACGGTGCGGTTGAATGGGCACGCCGGGCGGGGCTTTCGCGACTTGATAAATGGAAATAAAATTGTTCTTGCCAAAAGGCGCCGTATTTCCGCATTCTGAAACTGCAGGTAAATCGTTATTTATTCATACCACGTATGGTAAAATTTTGATCAAGGAGCGCTCCCTATGGTACAGAACGTTGGACCGGCCGACCGCTACATCAGGTTTCTCGTCGGCATCTCCTTTCTATTGAACATCATCATCCTCGAACCGGGTTTCTTCGGCGGATTGATTCTTTTCATACTGGGCGCCGGGCTTCTGGCCTCGGTCTATACCGGCAACTGCTGGGTGTACACGCTTCTTAAAGTCGACACCTGCGCCGAGGCCTGCGAAGCGCCCGCGGAAGGCGCCGCGCCGCACGGCCACTGAGCGCGGCCCGCATACCACAACGGCATTACCCGACGCCTCCGGCCCTTCCCCGGGGGCGTTTTATTTCGCCCGCACACCCGAAAAATTTGACTTTTCAAATCGCACATGCGATACTACCCGCGCCATCGAGGCCCTTGCCGACGACTGAATCGCACTGTCGCCGTAATGTCATTTCGCCGCAAGATCGGGCGGATTCCGGCCGATGACGCCGGAAATCCGAAAGCATGCCCTCAAACGGTCACTTGGAAGGGAAAAACGACAGCGCGGTGCGTCGCGGTAATGTGAAAAATTTTCGCCGGAAGTAAATTTTTTTGTTTACAAAGGCTCCAGGTGTTAAATTATTATATAAAATATTAAAATTCAATATACCGGAGATATCCCATGGATGCGGGAACAGAACTTCGGAGAATAAGCGAAGAACTCGAGGCTTTAAAGACGGGAACAAAGAACAAACTGTCGATGATCGTCTTCAGCGGCGACATGGACAAGCTCCTCGCGGCGTTCATCATCGCGACAGGGGCCGTGGCGATGGGTCTGGAGGTGGTGATGTTTTTTACCTTCTGGGCGACACCCGCTCTTCGCGACAAAAAGAAAAAGGTCGGAGGGAAGGACCTTTTCGGCAAGATGTTCGGCTTCATGCTGCCAAGAGGCGCCGGAAAGGTGAAGCTCTCCAAGATGAACATGGGCGGCATGGGAACGGCCATGATGAAGCACCTGATGAAAAAGAAGAACATCGCGTCGCTCGAGGAGATGATAGCCCTTGCCGCCGAGCTCGAGGTAAAGATCTACATCTGCGACATGTCCATGGGCCTCATGGGATTCAAACCCGGGGAGATGATCGACTACCCGAATGTGGAGTTCGTCGGCGTCGCCAAGTTCCTGGAAGAGGCGGGCGACAGCAAGATTCAGCTGTTTCTGTAAGCGAAGAGAAAGCGCGCGGTGGCAATCACGCCGTACCGGCATTAATGCGATAAATTCAGGAGGAAGTTCATGAGCGATGAAATCAAGGTCGATGTGAAGATGGATCTAAAAGGGCTCGCATGCCCGCTGCCCGTGGTGAAGGTCAGCCAGCAGGTGAAGAAGATGAAGGTGGGCGAGGTGCTCGAGGCCGAAACCACGGACCCCGGCGCGCATGCGGACTTTCCGGCATGGGCCAAGTCGAGCGGCAACGAGATCGTAAAGACCGTAAAAGAAGAAAAATCCGCGAAGTTCTACATCAAGAAGCTCAAATAGGCATAATCCGCGCGCATGCCGCGACGGGCGTGCGCGCGTGCCGGCGGACAGGCCTCCGCCGGATAACACGGGGGATTCCCCCCTTCACTCCATCAGAGAGGATTCGGCATGTGGAATGACATCTATTATTTCATCATGGTCCCCATGGTATACATCGCGTTCGCCACGTTCGCGCTGGGGATTCTGTTCAAGTTCGCCGTGGTGGCGTTTTCCCCGGGCATCAAAGGAAAGCTCGGCGCCTATCCACGAAGGCTTCCGAGGCCGCTCGGCGTCGCGAAGGACGCTTTCGCGGTGCCGGTTGCCTTCAGGAAAAGCAAAGTTTTCTGGTTCTTCATCGTCGCATACCATATATCGTTCGCGCTGCTCGTTATCGGCCACCTTGAGCTTATCGACGAGTTCCCGGCACTCCAGATCATCCCCCACCAGGTTTTCCTCGGCGCGGGATGGGTGGGAATCGTGCTGATGGTCTCGACCCTTTATTTTCTCTTCCGGAGATTCAGATACCCGTATAACGGCATCTCGATCCCGGAGGACTACCTGATCCTCATCCTGCTCTTTTTCTCGCTCTTTTTCGGCAGCCACATGAACCTGGCTTCGCGGCACCTGGATTTCATGTTCGACGTATCGAAGATGCGCGAATACCTGCAGAGCCTCATCGCGCTCAAGCAGGTTCTCCCAGAGGACATCGTATCGTCGTACCATAACATCATGATCGCGCTGCAAGTGCTGTTCGCGAACCTCTTCCTGATGCTCTTCCCCTTCGGCAAGATGGTCCACTCGGTCTTCGCGTTCTGCACACTCAACCTCAAGAGGAAATAGGCCATGGAAAAGGAAAAATTACGGGAATTGAAAAAACTCATATCGTCGCGCCTGACCAGGCCGATGCGCTACTACCTGGACACCTGCACGCGCTGCGGTCTCTGTTACGACTCCTGCCACGCCTATTACGGCATCCCGAAAAAGGAATACTCGCCGGTGGGCCGCGCCGAGGTGGTGCGCCGGGCGGTAAAGAAGCACTTCAGGCCCTCGGGGAGGCTCTTCCCCTACTGGGGCGACGCCACGGCGCTCGACGAACGGGTGATGGACGAGATGAAAGAGGCGGCATTCTCGTGCACCGGGTGCCGGCGCTGCATGATGTACTGCCCCTTCGGGATCGACATGCCGTACATCCTGGGTATCGCGAAGGTTCTCCTGATCGGCTACGGCAACGCGCCAGAAGAGCTCGTGATGCTCGCCGACGCCGCGGTCGAGAAGGGCAGAAGCATCGACGAATTCAAGGAGGGGTTCCGCTCGGTAATCGTCGACATGGAGCTCGAGGTGCAGAAGCGCCTCGGCCTTCCCTCGGCTGACGGCCTGATCCCCATGGAGAAGAAGAACGCGGACGTGCTTTTCGTAGGCCTTTCGGGCGCGCACTCCATAATCCACCCGGCCGTCATATTCAACGCCGCGAAGGAAAACTGGACCCTCAGCTTTTTCGAGGCCGTCAACTTCGGAATGTTCGCCGGCGACCCCGAGAAGATGCAGTTCATCGCCGACCGCGTCGTCAACGAAGCGAAGGCCCTGGGCGTGAAAGAGGTCGTTATCGTGGAATGCGGCACGGCCTACCGTATACCGAAGTTCCTGCTGGGACCGCTGCCGTTCAAGGTTACCAGCATCGCCGAGAAGATCCACCAGTACCTTGCCGAGGGACGCATACGCCTCAAGGAGAAATCCATCAGCGAACCCCTCACCTATCACGATCCCTGCCAGCTCGGGCGAAACTCCGGCGTGTTCGACGAGCCGCGCGAGATACTCGCCCGCCTTTCGGCCGACTACCGCGAGATGTCGCCCACGCGCGAATACAACTGGTGCTGCGGCGGCGGGGGCGGGCTCGTGGCGCTGGACAACGAGGAATTCAGGATCAAGACCGGGAAAGCCAAGAAGGACCAGATCGACGCCACGGGCGCTAAGATCGTGGTGTCGGCGTGCGAGAACTGCATCCTCCAGCTCAACACCA
>JBFZEY010000356.1:0-5441 GCA_041306625.1 Spirochaetota bacterium
TACGCGTCATTTCTATTGATATTAATTTTTCATTATTATTCATAATTATTTTCCTTCGTAATTGTTTGGGTATAACGGTAGCGTTGACCAGTTTGGCGTCTATTGGCGCGCGGATTGCCGGAGCGACACACAAACCGCGTGATAACAGGCAAATCTGGTCGAACGCAGTGTTAGCACCTCCCATCCCTAGACAAACATTAATTTTTCAACTTCTTTAAGATTGACTTTTTGCTGAGTTTGCCAAAGATTATAGTTGTTTTGCATAATTAACCAGCTTTCGGGAGTCCTTCCCAATGTTTTTGATAATCGTAACGCCATATCAGAACTCAAGTTACTCTGTCCTTTTATCAGACGACTAAAGGTCGAGGGAGATACATTAAGCTTTTCTGCTACCAATCGGATACTTAGATTATATGGTTTAAGATAAACTTCCAGAATAAATTCTCCGGGATGGGGTGGATTGTGCATTCTCATTTGTGATAGTCCTCATAGTTTACAACGTAAACATCACCTTCAATAAACTGGAAAGTGATGCGCCAATTTTTACTTACATCAATTGCCCAATACTCTTTCATCTTTCCTTTAAGTGGATGCAAACGGAAACCAGGTATATTTAAATCATCAAGGACAATTGCCGTATCAAGTGCTGCTAATCGCATTCGAAGCTTATTGCTATGAATAGGTTGAATGCCGGAAGTGCTTCCGGTTTCATAGTATTTTTGCAATCCTTTATGTTTAAAGGATTTTATCATATTTCAATATACGATCTTGTTGCGCAACATGCAACATTATTTTGATTTATAGAAATGAGAATTTTCCGTTTAGTGCCAACGCTGCGCATAACCGGCGCCGAGCGGCGCCGTCGCATCAGCACGCTCATTTCAACACATTTCTTCAGCGGCGACGCGAGGGAACTTCAACCGGCGGTACGCCTTTTCGTTGATGGTCCCAGGGTTCCACCCCTGGGACCATTTCCCATAGTGGTTTGTCCCTGTTCACATGCTTTATGATTCAACAACATATGTAAACAGGGACCTGAATCTTGTCCAGAACTTTTCCTGGCGCCGTGGAAATCAAATCATTTTCACCTTCTCAGGGGCGTCCGGCCTTTAACAAAACATCCACTTGCCCGTCGCCGTAAGGATTTTCATCGGCGTCCAGCATGTATCCCATGCACGACGGCACCGGGGTTTGGCCGTCATTTCCAAAAGAACCCCATTTCGAATAAAAACCGTCCACAACATCTTTTCTGAAAATCGCCGGAGCAAGGAAATTGTTTTCGTTCATTTGCTGAAGGTGGAAATGGATATGGCAGCCGATGCCCGCATTTTCCGGGAGGTACATAGTGGCGACTGTGTCGCCCTTCTCCACATGCTGTCCCAAGGTAACATTTATAAATTGACGGTAAAATCCATCGGACGGCTCGGGAATCATCGGTTCGATGCCGTAGCAGAACAGGAAAACCGACGAATCGTTCTGGGCAAAAGCGAGATCGACCCCATACCTGTCGTTTTCGCCGACCGGGAAGGAATAATCGATCCGGCTGATGTACCCGTCCGCAACGGCATAGATGACCGGGTAGTTGTGCGGTGATGTTCCTCCTTGAGGCCACGCATTCTGCGAATTGTCCCAATGGGTGTGCGCGCCCTGGTGCGGCGTGCTTGCCCTTCTCCCTTTAAAAGGATGACCTGCCGTGATGGTCGGGATATCCACCAGAAACCTGTCCGATGGATCGGTTTTGAAATGCTGAATATCCGGCAGGTCCACGGCGTCGTTGTCATCCGGCTGAAGGGGTTCCGATTCATTATTGCAGCTCAGGATGAAAACCGGCATCAAAGCGGCAACAAAAGCTATTGATAAGACAGTTTTCATTTCAGATGCCTTTGTATTGACAACCGTCATGATCGCCCGAGGGTTGAACCCTGGGGCGAAGCTCAATCGAGACTGCGCCGCGATCCCTGAATTCACGCACCGGGGTGAGAACCCCGGTGCGATCAAGTTCTGCATTTGGAACTCACGCGCCGCGCATCCCGCATATCGGGACACACGGCGCTTTATCATCCTGGTTTCACTCTCCGCCGATTTGCAGTTCGCGGATGCGGAAGGTTGGACCCGTAAAGTTCCGGTTGAGGTCGAGGTCGGTTCCGACCATGTCGACGGCGTTGAACATTTCGTCCGCCGTGCCGGCGATGGTCAGTCCTTTCACGGGGAAGGCGATGACGCCGTTTTCGATCCAGAAGCCCTGGGCGCCGCCGCTGAAGTTCCCGTTGACGGCGTTGATGCCGTAGCCTGTGACGCTCTTGAGGTAGAGGCCGTTCTTCGTCGCCCGGACGATGTCCTTCGGGTCGCTGTTCCCTGCGTCCATGTAGAAATTGTGGGCGCCGATCCCGGGAAGGCCGGTGAACCCTCCGCGGGAGGCATTGCCCGTGCTCCTCGCGCCGGCCCGCTTGGCCACGATGGTGTTGTACATGAATCCCTTGAGGACGCCTCGGTCGACGATGATGCGCTTCTGCGTGGGCACGCCCTCTCCGTCGAAGGGCTGGCTGGCCAGTCCGTTGGGTTTCGTGCCGTCGTCGATGATCGTGAGTAAGTCCGAACCGATTTTCCGGTCCATTTGATCGCGGAGGAAGCTGGCCCCCTGAAGCACGCTTTCGCCGTTCACGGCGCCGAGGATGCCGCCCAGGAGCGATCTTGCCGCGTCGGGATCGAAGATGACGGCCGCCCTCTGCGTCTTCACCATGCGGGGGTCGAGCATGGACCAGGCTTCTTCGGCCGCTTTTTTCGCGACGTCTTCCGCCGGCTTGAGGTCGGAAAAAAATCGCCTGGAGCAGAAATCGCCCCCTGAGGATTTCTGGTCGCCCTTTTCCGCGACGACGGAGGCTCCGAATCCGCATGCGGACGCCCGGTACGTCTTGAGAAGGCCGTTCGAGTTGGCAAGGAAAACTTCTTCCTCTCCCTCGAAGTAATTCGACCCGGCGCTCTTTGTGATGCGGGGGTCGCTCATGGACAGCTTTTCGACCCTTTTGGCCAATGCGATCTTTTCGTCCATGGAGACCTGACCGATCCGGGGATCGTACAACCCTTCGATGACGGTGATCCCTTGGTCGTCCGGAAGAACGTTGTTCTCGTCCGGTGTCGTGTGTTTGGCGAATTGAACGGCGCTCCGGACGGCGTTGTCCAGAGCCTTCTGGGTGAAATCGTTGCAGTGGGAAAAGGCCATCTTCCCCTTGACGAAGACACGGAAACCCGCGCCGTGCGTGGACGTCTCCTGCATCGTCTCGATCTCTCCGTTACGGACCTCGATGCTGAGCTGCCGCCCGGATTCGATGAAGACCTCGGCCGCGTCGGCGCCCTGTTTCAGGCAACGCTTGACGAGGTCCTCGGCCAATCCTTTATAATCCATGATCGTCTCCTTGCTTTCACGTGATTAGGCTCTCGCCCGGCTTCCGCCGACGTTGATCCCCCGGATCCGTACCGTGGGCTGGCCGGCGGACACCTCCGCCTCCTGACCCTTGCCGCAGATGCCCGGACCGAAAGCCAGGTCATCGCCAACGGCGTCGACGTTGGAGATGATGTCCATGCAGTTTCCGATGAGGGTGGCCCCCTTCACGGGCGACGTTCTCTTCCCGTCCTCGATGAGGTAGGATTCGCGGCAGGTGAAGTTGAACACACCCGTGACGGGATTCACGCTTCCCCCGCTCAGGCTTTTCACGTACAGTCCGCTCTTCGTGGAGGCGACGATGTCTTCGGGTTTGTCCTTCCCCCTGTCGATGAAGGTGTTCGTCATCCGCGGGATGGGGATGTACCGGAAGCTCTCCCGGCGGCCGTTTCCCGTGCGCTCCATGCCGATCTGCCTGGCCGAGAGGATGTCCGTCATGTATTTGACGAGGACGCCTTTGTCGATGAGGACGTTCCTCTTCGCCTGCGTGCCCTCGTCGTCGAAGTTGATCGTTCCCCGCGCGTTGGGAATCGAGCCGTCGTCCACCATCGTGAACACGTCGCTCGCGACCTTTTGGCCGAGCTTCCCGGTGAAGGCACCGATTTTCTTGGCAATGTTGTCCGCCTCAAGCGGGTGGCCCACCGCCTCGTGGACGAGGACGCCACCCCAGCCGTTTTCCATGACGACGTCCATCCTGCCCGCGGGACAGTCTTTGGCTTCGAGCATGACGACGGCCTCGCGGGCCGCGTTCCGGGCGACCTCTTCGGGCGTCACTTCCTCGAACATCTCGAAGCCCGAGTGGCGGGAAAGCCGCTCGCGGCTCATGTGGCGGGTGTTGTCTCCCACGCCCAGCGCCTGCACGATGAAGAAGAGAAGGGGCAGTTCATCGCTCAGGAGCAGTCCCTCGCTGTTGGCGACGGTGCGCCCGCGGATCTCATCGTAGTAGGAGATGGAGGTCATTTGGATTTTTTTGTCGTATCCGAGCGCCGCTTCGTCCGCCCGTTTCATGATGTCGAGGCGTTTGTTGTCGGCGACGTCCTTGAGGGAAATCTTCACGGTGATGAAGGAGTCGCGCGTGCCTTGCCGGACGGCTTGGGGCGCAGCCTGGGGCGTTCCCAGCGCAATGTACGAGGCGATCTCGGCCGCGCGGAGGAGTTTCTCTTCCGTGATTTCGTCCGTGGTGGCGAAGCCGGTCTTGTCCCCGGAAATCACCCTGACGCCGGCGCCCTGGCTGATGCCGAACACGCCGCTCTTGAATTTGGACTCTTCCATGGTGATCTGGCGGGAGATGCGGTTCTCGACGTACACGTCGGCGAACTCGCCTCCTTTTTCAAGAGCGCGCCGGATCGTCCGGTTGAGAATCTCAGGGTCGAGAGCGAGCCTGACGTCGGGCTTTTCCTGTCCGGCGCAGGACAGCAGGCTCGACATCAGGAGCGGCGTCGCGGCCACGGCCACGCTTCCCTTGAGTGTTGTTTTGAGGAATTCCCTTCGCGGAATATCCTCGACAAAATAGTGTTCGAACGGCATGTTCTTCCTCCTGTTCAATGGATAGGTTGACTGGAGAAACTGCAAACTCCAATACGTTCCGAAATTAGGGATGGAACACCTTTGGGGCTGTGCCGGGGCCTGCCCCTGCATCTTTATTCATGTTTTTCCAACAGACTCGGCAAGTCGCGTCAGTCCAGTTCTTTCTCTGAAGCCGTGGCACACATGTTTTTCTCACACCTTGTCATGGGCACCCGGCAATCGAGAGTGGAGGTTATAATTGATAACAGTAGCATATTAAATAATACTTAACAATATTGCTAATCCTGCAAATATAAATCCAAGCTTTTTATTCAAAACTGACAATTTTTTTTCATCCATATTTCTTCGTTTATAAACACTGTTTACAATCCAAACAGCAATAAATACAAATAACAAAGCTATCGCAACACCTGCCAACACATCACTTAAAAAGTGCTTTTGAAGAGCAATCCTTGAATAGCAAACCAATATTGCA
>JBFZEY010000357.1:0-6558 GCA_041306625.1 Spirochaetota bacterium
GATCAGGGAAACGCTCGCCTCCGGCAAAAGCGTGGCCTTCCTGGAATACGGCGACCCGACCATATACGGCTCGTGGACTTACTGGCTGTTCGAGAATTTCAACCGCGACGAGGTGCGCATCGTCCCCGGCGTGAGCGCGTTCAACGCCGCCAACGCCATGATCGGCCGTAACGTCGCCGCGCGCGGTTCGGTGGTCATCACCGTACCCGACGGCATCAGGACAAACGAGGAGATGCTCGCGGCCGTAGCGAAAAACGGCGACACGATCGCCATCTTTGTCGGGCTCGCCGAGCTCCCGAAGCTCATGCCGCTGCTCAGGAAACATTACACGGCGGGCACGCCCGTGGCCGTCGCCTACAAGGCCGGTTACGCGGGAAGCGGGAAGCTCGTCCGCACGGACATCGCCCGCGCGCAGGAGGTCGTGGAGAAGGAGGGTGAGCGGTTTCTGGGGGTGATTTACATAGGGCCCGAGGTGCGTTAACTCGTTAGCAAGGCATTACGGATATGATGTGATCATTTTGTCGCAGTTTACCAGGCCCAATTTTATTAATATGGAGCGAAACCATGTTCATGGCACTGCAATTATATTCACTTCATGCCGCCGCACTGCTCTACTTCTGCGGTCTCCTGTCATTTCTCTGTTCGAGAGAATCCACGTATCGCGTCATGCTGGTATCGGCAATTGCCTGCCATGCCGTGTACCTGGGAGCATACGGTTACTTCGGCGGGATATACCTGTTCCTTAAAGTTGTCGAAAGTCCCGCTTTCCTTCCCTTCACTCTCGCATGCCTCATCGCCGGACGGGAATTCGTGAACCGTGAACGATCTCCCTACGCGTTAGGCCTGGTCGCCGTACTCGCCTTTACGGTCGTCGCGATTCTCACACCGAAGTCGCTTACCTACTTCGGCCCCAACAAGCTCTCGATCTGGGCGAATCTTTACTTCCTGGCCGATTTCACCGCCCAGGCCTGTTTTATCATGGGTGCGGTCGTATCGCTTCTGCATCTCTTTGGCAGGTGGAGGGAGGAGTCACCGTTCCGCCTTGTCGCATGGGGCTTCGTACTACATACGATCGCCCAGGTAACGGGCGCGGTCTGGTGCTTTCTGGGCTGGGCCATGACGTTTCAGTGGGTATATGTCCACCTTCAGTCAGCAGCGGTCTGGATGTTCTACGCGAATTACCTGCATCTCAGACTCATTCCCTGGTGGAATGACAAGCGTCTCGCCATCTATCTTGTCGCCGGAGCGGTAATGATCATCCTGTTTAAATACATGTAATGGAACCGGTGGAGGTATAGCGCAATGAATCGGATATGGAATTTCCTTAAAAGCATCGAACTGACATTCTGGCTGCTTCTTATCATCACCATCATGTTCATCACCGGCTCACTTTATTCAAGGGCCGACTATCATCTCCTCGAAAGCCTTAATAACGTTCCGCTGCACGACTGGTTCCTTAAAACCGGCGTCGAGCATCCTGAGAAAACATGGTGGATCCCGGTGCTTGCACTGGCGATGGCCCTTCTGGCCCTCAACACACTTGCCTGCGCCTCGGACAGGCTTGTAGGGTTGTGGCCACGGCGGAGGGATATGCCGCATGCCCGCTTTCTCTCGATCCTCACACCGTCATTGGTCCATATGCTTTTCATTATCATACTATTCGGTCATGTCCTGACCTTTATCATAATCAAACACGAACGATATCCCGTTGAAACGGGAAGCACCGTTACGCTTCCCGGCAACACCTCCCTGACGGTCAGCTCCATCGATCTGATCAATTATCCCGCCGGCACTTTCCTGGCTGACAGGCTGATGAACGGTTCGATCTCCCTGTCGGATCCGGATCGGCCCGGCACGAAATTCTGGGTCGGCTTTCTCGAACCGGCACGGCTGAATGGTGCGTATCTCCATATCGAAGCGGCCAAACGCACCGCGGCGGCGAAGGGAACGACGGTATGCAACAGGGGAGAAGTGCAAAGCACCGTAAATCAAAATCCTCAGATATTTTTGCTTTACACCGAAGACCCCGGCCTTGCGGTAATAGTTATTTTCCTGTTCGTCATGATTGCGCTTCTCGGATGGTACTACGGAAGCTCCCTGATCAGGAAGGAAACTTAAAAGAAGTCCTCACGGCGTGGAATAAACGATCTTCCCGGAATCATTGAAATCGTAATTACCGAGAGAAACCACCTTTGCGCGGAAGTCGGGCGAGGTGAGCGCGCCGATGAAGGCCTGCACCCCTTTTTTAAAGAAGGTCTCCTTGGTGAGCACCATGTCGAAGCTTTCGCGCACAATTGGAGTGAACGGAAGCCCCAGCAGGCGCGACACCGCGACGGTGGCGATGCCCGCGTCGGCCTGGCCGGCGAGTATGGCGAGCCCCGCCTCGAAATGCGTGTAAACCTCGTTTTCGTAGCCGGGGATGGCCGACGGGTCGATTCCGTTTTTCTGCAGATGATAATCCAGTATAAGCCTCGTCCCCGAGCCCTTCTGGCGGTTGACGAAGCGAACGCGTCCCCCGGCCAGACCGGCAAACTCCCGCACCGGGGGCACCAGCGACGGCGAGGATAGAAATCCCAGCTCGCGGTAGAACAGGTGCACCACGGCCACGCCGCGCGATCCAAGATAGCGCGCGAGATAGGGGATGTTGTACTCGCCGCTCTCGGGATCAAAGAGGTGGCACCAGGCGATATCGGTCGCGCCCTCGGCCAGCAGTCGCAGGCCTTCGCTCGAACCGGTCGACGAGGAGAATATGTTAAAGCCGTCGCCCTCGTGCTTCATGGTGCCGAGCAGTATGTCGAGCACCGGGTCGTTGCTTCCCGCGGCCAGCAGGGCGTCGTCGGCCCCCGGGCGTACGCGGTATTCATCCTTCACGCCCTCGAGCGCGTGCGAGCGTATCCACTGGTCGATGAGCTGTCGGGGGAACACCCACTTGCCGGTGACGCGCGTGCACGGTATCCTGCCGTCCTTGATAAGCGCGTACACCTGCTTCTCGTGTATGCCAAGGTACTCGGCCACCTGCTTGGTGTTCATCATCTCGCCCGGCATATGCCCCTACCGCGCCGCCCTCATCGTTTGCGGCGCAGCCGGTATTGCTCGAGCTCCTGGGTGGCCGCGTTCAGCTCGGCCGTGCGCGAAGCGATGCGCTCCTCGAGTTCGCGGTTGAGTCGGCGCACCTCTTCCTGCGCGTGCTGGTGCTCGGTCACGTCGACCAGGGCGAGGATGAGGCCGCTCACGCCGCCGCCGGCATCGCGCACCGGCTGCAGGCTCCAGTCGCAGTAGATTACGTCCTCGCCGGGACGCGGCGAATATTCGATCGGATCCATAAAAGCGTAATGGGGCCGCGTCGTCCGCACGGCCTCGCGGAAGGTTTCCCTGTGCGACGGATTCATGAAAACCTCGAAATGGTTTCTGCCCGGATAAAACTCGGGATCACGGCCGTTGAGCCAGGCATAGGCGTGGTTGACGCGTATGTAGTTGAAGTCCGTGTCGAGATAGGCGATCATCAGGTTGATGTTCGAGAACATTCTCTCCAGAAGCTCAATGTTCTGCCGCAGGGACTCCTCGACGCGCTTTTTCTCGGTGATGTCCTCGGTGGTCGCCAGGAGGCGCGCCGGAAGGCCGTCCGCGTCGCGGTTGAACACCACGTGGCGGCTTCGCAGCCAGCGCCACTCGCCGTTGGCGTGCCTGGCGCGGTACTCGATCTCGGCGATCTCGGTGTCACCGATCGAGGACGTCTTTTTCAAATAGTCGACCATTTTGGGCGAGTCGTCAGGATGCACCACGATACCCGCCATTCCCACGCCTTCATCGAGTATTTGCTCGGGAGTGTAGCCGAGGATCTTCGCCACCTGGCCGTTGGAGTAGGCCGTCCTGCGCTTCTTCAAATCGTAAACATGCAGTATATTGGGCGTGGTATCGGCGATGCGCCGGATGAAATTTCGCGTTATCCGAAGCTCGCTCTCGTTGTGTTTCAGCTCCGCCTCGATGGACGTTATGTCGCTGAGGTCCGTGATCAGCACACAGGCGTGTATGTTTCCTAAAAGGTCCAGGGGAAAGATGGACACATACGCCGGAACGGTGAGCTCGCCGCCGGTACGCAGGTCCAGCTCGATCCTCGTCGCGACGCCGTCGAGACCCCTGTAGAAGATGTCCAGGAAGACGTCCATCTCTTCCTGGCTGATAAAATCATAGAAGCTCATGCCGAGGACGGCTTCAGGCGTAACCTCCGCCAGGCGGAGAAATCCATTGTTCCAGACGCGGACGGTGGCGTCGGTATCGAGCACAACGGCGCCCTCGTTCATCGTGTCGACGATCGCGCGGTATATGCGGTCGGCCTCGGCCTTCGCAAAGGGGGCCGGGGCAGGCCGGGCCGACGCGGTCCTGCCCTTCGTACCGGCGCCGTCCGTTTTAATCTCGATCCGTTTTTCGCTTCCCGTGTCGGTCCGCCCGGCAGTTATCCGTTTATTACTCATGGCAGTGATAGTACAACCGCTGCGACCGTTTCTGTCAATAAAAAATACCGGGGCGCGGGCGCCGGATCAGCAGCCGGAGAGATTCTTAACGAAAAGCACTGCCCTCGCGTCCGGGGCGTCCGGCCAGAGCCCGTTCCCGAGCGTGCGCTCCGGCACAAACCCGTGTTTTCGGTAAAAGGCCAGCGCCTTCCCGTTACGCATGGAGGTCGACAGGTGTATGCCGGCGACGCCGGCGGCGCGAACGCGCGCCTCGAAGAGATCGATGAGGACTGAACCCGCGCCGCCCCGCTGGTAATCGGCGAGCAGGTTTATATGGAGATGCGCCGGGTAGGCGTCGAACACTTCGTCCATGGCGCCATGCGCGGCGCTTATCCGGTTGAAATGCGACAGGGCCCGGAAGGACTCGGGGTAGCGCCACCAGCTCACCGCCAGGGCACGCAGAAGGATCCGCGGAATCATGCGGCGACGGTAGCGGCGCGCCTGTGCGCGGGAATCGGTC
This sequence comes from Spirochaetota bacterium, assembly GCA_041306625.1. Lineage (GTDB taxonomy): Bacteria > Spirochaetota > UBA4802 > UBA4802 > UBA5368 > MVZN01. The sequence goes on from JBFZEY010000357.1 coordinate 4,972, forward strand.
GTACCCAGAATGTAGCCCGCTACGCCGCCGTCGGCGTCGACGGCGACGAACGCGTTTTCCGGTTCGTAGAGCGGATAGTAGAGCGCGAATAGCAGCGCGAAGAGCCGGCGGTCGTCGAAGCGGCCGCTGCCGTCGAGGTCCTCGCCGTGGTAGCCGGTATGGTAACACACCCGGGCTATGCCGGGGGCATCAGCGCACACGGCGGAACGGAAACGGAGCGGTCCGGAATAAGCGTTCATATCAACCCGCACTGAGTGGTTGCGATCGGCACGGGCATGTCGTCGGGACAAGCGGCGGGGACGCCGACGCGACCTCAGTTGTAGGTGGCCGAGAACATAATCCCCGCGACCGTATTATACACGGTGTAGCGCCCGTTGAAGGGCGCCGAGTTCCGTGTCTCCATCCTGCTTGCGTACGCAAAGATGGCGACACCCAGGCCCCAGTTGTCGGAGATCCACCATTCCTTGCCCGCCGAGATATACGCGCCCGCGCCGCGATTGGTGCTGCCCTTCTGCTCGTCGATTACAAGCCGGTCCCTGCTCAAGGTTATCGAGCCGGAAATATATATATTGACCGGCATGAAATAATAACACGCGCCCAGCCCCAGGTCCGACATGGTGAGCGTGATGTCGCTCTGCGACGTGGTCGTGATGTAGCCTTCCTCTCCCTTGATCGACGGATCGGTCAGGCTGAACGCCCCCATCTCGCCGTAGATAATGAGGTTCTCGATTACCGCGCCGCCCAGCTTGAAGCGGAAAACGCCCGCGGTGCCGCTCATCGTGATGTCGCGCCCGTTGACTTCTTTTTCCGTCATGCGCCCCATCCCGAAACCGGTCTGAAAACGCAGGAAGAGGCCGTCGTGACGGAACGCGCCCTCCGGCTGAGCGGCCTCCTCGGGTTGTGCCGGGAGGACGCCGGCGAACGAAAGCGCGAAAAACGCGGAGAAGGCGATAATGCGGGCACATCGTTTCATGGCGCAAGCATAGACCGGGGTGAAGGAAAAACAAGCACAAAACAGGGGACCGTGCCGGCTCCCCGCGGATAACGCGACCGGCTACCTGCAGCAGTTCTCTCCGGCCCGGCCGCATTCGAGACCGCGCTCCACCTGTATGGCCGTATGGGTGATGCCGAACTCCCGCTCCAGCATGGCGTTCGCACCGGCGATCACCGTGTCGGTATCGCCGGACTCGTCAGGCAGGGTGCGGACATGGCACGAGAGAAAGACCTCGGAAGAGCTGATCGACCATATGTGCAGCCCGTGGACTCCGTCAACACCCGGAAGGGCGAGGAGCTCGCGGTATACGGCATCGGTGTCGACACCCGACGGCGCCCCCTGCATAAATATCCGCAGGGACTCCCGCACGATGTCCATGGAGCTCCAGACGATCATGACCGCTATCACCAGGCTCACCGCCAGATCGAGCAGGACGAGGTCGGTGAACACCAGCGCCACTCCCACGCCGATGACGGCGACCGACGAGATCGCGTCGTAGACCAGGTGCAGGAAGGCCGCCCGCATGTTGAGGTTGTCCTTCCGGCTGCGGTTGAGCACGAGTATGGAAAACACGTTACCGGCCAGGCCCACCA
>JBFZEY010000358.1:0-11082 GCA_041306625.1 Spirochaetota bacterium
TACTGCATTCGACTGGCCGAAAATGATATATTTTTAACGGAAGAAGGCGAGAGTATGCACTCTCGCCTTCTTCCGTTGCATAGGATTGAATCTCTTCAGAGCTTCTTCGCCGCAATCGTAATCTTGTTCGGATAGGTTTCTTTTATTTCGATATCGAAACCAAGCGCTTTCGATTTGGCGTTGAGCTCCTGCGCCAGGTCGTCGGTCTTTCCGGCGAATTCCACTTCGATCTTGGCCGCGCGCCCGGCCTGGCCGCGCGAATAAACTTTTTTGACGCCGCGCACGCGGTTCTGCACCTCGTTACGGAACTTGGTGAGCTCCGCGAAATCGAGCCCGGTGATGGTGAGCATGATCATCCTTCCGGTGGCCGACTGGAGGAACTTGCGGGTGATCTGGTTCATGAAGGGGCCCGACTGGAACTTGCCGGTGTCCTCGTCGGTCTTGCCGAGTATTCGTTTGAGGCAGTTCTGGATGGCGGCCTTGGAGGCGGTGTCGCCGTCGATGTGGACGCCAGGGGCGTTGGCGCTGGTCGTCGCGAGTATGGCGCCGGTGTACATGTCGATCGCCTTGACGTTGACGATCGCCTGTTTCGACTTCATGTTCTTCGAATACGCCGCTATGGCCCCGCTCTGGTCGCTGGTCTTCACCTCGCCGACGATGACGACCTCGGCCCCGGCAGCGTCCATCAGGAAGTCCTGCACGGCGCCCTTCACCTGGCCGGCCATGGCCTGCTGCATCTTGGCGGCGTCGCGGCGCATCAACTGCTGCGTAAGGCCCGCGTCGACGAACTCGAAACCGGAGTTGCCCATGATCTCCATCATGGTGAGCTCGGTTACGGTAAAGCCGGGCATGTTCTGTTTGCCCTCGAAGGTCTCGCGTATGAGCACCATGAACTTCGGACGGCCGTAGTTTTTGAGGGTTGCCTCGATGGTGTCGTTGACCGCCTGGGGGAAGACCTCGCCGTAGATTGTAATCACGAAAGAGCCTTCCTGCGCCCCCTCTTTCAGGACTTTCCAGTTGCGGACCATGCCGCTGGTCTTGGCTTCGACTATGGAAGAGACGAGGGCGAAATCCTCGACCACCGAGGTGCCGGCGACGAAGGTGCCGAGCTTGCTGCCGACGAGCTTGTTCATGGCATCGTCGATGGCCCTGTCGCGGGCAAGTGACTGGTCGTTGTCGAATATCTGTGCATAGCCCGTGGCCTCGCCGCAGAGCTCGCATCCGGCATTACCCGATCTGCCGGATTCGCCCTTTACCTGCTTTTTGGACCCGCCACCGCATGAAACCGTCGCCGCGAGAAACATAAGCGCGACGAACAACACAAGCCTGTTGCTTTTCATGAATATACTCCTGGGAATAGATTAACTTCACATGTCTTTTGGTAAATTAACGGTTCACTCCTGCCCGGAGGGAACGCGTGCTGGAATGATACCGATTTTTTCAAGACGCGTCAAACCATTTTTACCGTTTGGCTGCATTTCGCCACCGCAAAGACGTAAACGAATCGCCGCAGTAGCTTTTTTTATTGCATTGCCTTCCGTTGTCGGTATGCTGTGGGGCGTTCGGGGCTTATGCGTTTATGCCGTTCCCCTGCCGGGAGGAGAGAATGGAAAAGGATTTTTTACAGTCGTTGAAAGTGGAGATCAGCCGGTCGTTTAAACTGGTCCCCTATGAACGGATGGCGTTCCACCGTCTTCTGGGGATCGTCAAGTCCGAGAACGGGACACGGATCCTTCTGCGCGAACTGGAGCAGGAACCGTTTATTCGCGAAAGCGCCCTGCTGGTACTAAAGGATTTTGACCGTCAGGAGGTGGGTCAGGCGCTGCTCGATTTCGTAAACGGTGGGGAGACCTCGGTTCTGGAGAAGCTGTGCGCCCTGGAAAACATTGAAAGATTCGGCACCCCGGAGGCCCTGGATTCAGTGGTCCGGATCATCGAAAAATACGAAACTGACAGCGCCCAGATAGAGGCGATTGAGAAGGCGTTCACGATCCTGCGCATTCACGGGGCGGATTCCCCGGAAGTGTTCGGATTTTTAAAAATAGTCGCCGCCGATCGAGAGAAACATGTCTCGATTCGCTGTTTCGCTATTGAGGCACTATCTTCATTCAAGGACATCTCTCTGTACGAGGATTTTTTAAAGGAAAAAAACGAGGCGATAACCTGCAGTGTGTACAACTCCCTCTCGATGCTGAGCGATAAGATTATGAAGGAATCGGAGGATAGCAGGGGCGAGGAAGACGTCTCGTACACCTATGCCCCCGAGCTCGAGGACAGGCTCATCCTGAACGTAAGGGTGCTGCTCGGGAAGATGACTTCACAGTTCGATACGTATTCCAGAAGGGCGCAAACCGCATTCATCAACGCAATGATCTGCGGCAATCACCGCGAATTTCTGATTTACACGATGAAGGCGCTTACCTCCGGCGACCGCGACCTGATGGACATGATTCTCCGTCTGCTCCATTCGTCCATACAGAAACTCCGCGATCCGGACAAGCTCTTTCGTAACCTGCTTGCGCTCTCGGTCGAGGATGATCGGGAAAACGAGATGATCGTTGCGGTCTTCGAGCGGTTTTTCATGAATCTTAAGGAGAGCAGGATCAATAATCTTCTGCGGGACAAGCTTTTCAATTATATCATCGTTACGCTCGAGACCTACTTCGAGACCTATCGCAAGGAGTTCATGGTGACCGAGGTCATCGAGAAGGACTTTCCCGAGAGCTTCAGGATACTGCGCAGGTTCATGCTGGACCAGTTCACACCCGAAATGAAAAAAAGGGTCGTCCATTTTCTACGGAACGTGGACAGGACGATGATCCAGGAATTAATCAAGTACCTCTCGGCCTCGCTTCCGTATATAAGGAAGGAGGACGTGGAAAAGCTCAAGCTGCTGGTCGAGGTGTTATATGACCTGGACCAAAAGTCGCGGGAAAATTCAGCGATGAGGGTCGAAGGGATTAATTTTGAAAAACGATATCTGCGAAACAGGATCGCGCGCCTGTGCGAGATCATCGGAAGGCTCAGGATCGAGGAGGCTGCTTCGACTCTTGTCAAAATATTCAATTATGTGAAAAAATATCCCGACCAGGACATCTCATCAGCGGTCTCGCGCAGCCTGTCCATTCTTAACTACTCGTACATGCTGGGGGAGCTCGAGGTATTGCTGGCGTCGGGAGATCTGGGAGAGCAACGGAAGGCAATTCGCCTGCTTTCGCTCTTCTCGGACCAGCGGTCGCTCAATATACTCCTCGATTATTTGCGAGACCGAACAGAGGTCGGTTCGGAAGACGTCGATATGACGCTTACTATTTTCCTCAGAAGGGACGTTACCGGCAATGTGGCCGCGAACGCCGTCTTCAAACGTGTGCTCGAGGATAATAAAAACGGAGAGATCGTCCGATTGGCCATCCTTTGCATGGGAAAGGGCGGTATAGAGGCGGATATTGAGTATCTGAACGAGCGCTTTATGGGCCTGGAATCCAACGAATTGAAGGAAGCGGTGGTCCAGGCGATCGGTTATATCGTGTTGTATAATAATACGGTGAACCGTCGTCAGGTGATTAAATACCTGCTGGAATACCTGAAAGACCCCGCGATCAAGGTGCGGATATATTCCTGCGCGCTGCTTATCAGCCTCGGGAACAAGGAGGCGATGAAGTCGCTGCGGGACATGATGGTGATAAAGAACCGGCAGATTCAGCGTGAGATCCTCGCGGCGATCGGTGTTCAGCGGTCCGGGGAGTTCGCGTATTTTCTTATATCGTTATTGAAAGAGGAGTACGGGATTTCTCACGACATCCTGCAGGCCCTTGCGCTTATGCCCCCCGAGGAATTGCAGGAGATCGATCATTTCATCGTCAACATTTTTAAAAAATATGAAGGGGCCGCGCTGGATACGGAGGAGAGAAAGGAGGGTGTTCAGCGGCGCCACCCGAGCTCGCTTTCGAGGGAATCGCTTCCGCGGAAGACTTTCATCAATGTTGAAATGCCCGGGTATCGCAGACTTGCCGGTCATCTGAACCTAGTCGATATAATGATTGGAAGCAGGGTGACCGAGAGGCTGGTGACATCGGTGGTGACCGGCCTGAAGGGTTTTGTCTCCCAGATGGTGGGGGGCCGGGTGGTGGCGGTGTTCGATGACGAAGCGACGGCGGCGGAGGCCGGCCTTCGGATACGCGAAAATATGCGGGGGTTCAACGAGGTCAGACTTCCGGGAGACCATCTGTTACTGAACATACAGTTAATGACCGGAGGTCTTAAGATCATGAACGGCGAGGTGTTGGATCTCCCCGAACACGCGATGCGGCATGCGCGCTCCCTCTCGGCCCCGGGCCGGGTGATTGTCGATGAGACGACCTCGAACCTGGTAGAGCAGGCATATCATAGCGTCCCGTTCGCCGATGTTGTAACCGGCAGCGGGGCCTTCCCGACCCGGTTTTTTGAACTGATAAGCCCCGTCAATTTCAGGGAGCTGGCCGAGACGATGGTGACGGAGCTCATTAAGTCGGACCAGGAACGGCTTATGGCCCAGATGCAGATAGAGGTGGAGCTGCGGAAAAGAAAAAACGAGCAGAAGGTTGGAAGCTCCGTGGAATACGCGCAGGCGATGGACGATATCGGCAAGGTGGTCAGAGAAGACCTTGCCGATATCGTGAAGTACATCCAGAAACGTTCGACGGACAGGGAACTCATCAGCACGGTCGAACGAATGGTATCGAACGTAAACAAGCGGTACATGGCCGAGACTACAAGAATAATAATGCGTTAGGAGAGGCGGGTGCGATTTTCGCGAACAGCCGCGGTTATTCTTCTGTTCTTCGCCTTAAGGGATATCCCGCTTGCACAGGAAACGGGTAATGGCGAAACGGAAACCCCGCCGAAGGGAAGGTGCATTTTTACCTACGAAGTGCCGGTCCAAAAGGAGCCTGCAGAGAAGCGATGGTTTTTGACGCTCTCGGGGTGGTACGAGCACAAGACCGGCAATACCGATACGTTGAAGACAAACGGACAGGCAGACATTGTTTTCGACGACAACATTTCCGAGTTCCGCCTGGGTGGAAGGATCTTTTACGGGGGAAATGCCGGACAGGTAAACGAGCACAAGGCGATGGGCGTGGTGAAATACGACCATTATATTATGCCGCGCTTTGAGTTATTCGCATTTTCGCAGTCAGAGTACAATATACCCGCGAAATTGTCGTACCGTGTTAACAGCGGTGCAGGGGCGAAAATAGAATTTTTCAGGAACGCTTTCTGGAAGATGGATGTCAGCGGCGCCCCGATCTATCAAAATGAGGATTATAAAACCATACGTTCCGGCCATGAATTCCGCTGGTCGCTGCGCTATCGACTGCGTATTACGCCGGTAGAGCCCGTTGTGTTCTCATTCACGACCTTTTTTATTCCGAGGATGGTGGACTGGGCTGATTATCGTTTCGTGATGGATTCCTTTTTGACGGTATCAGTGACGAAGATTATCGCTCTTAAGGCCGGTTTTCTGCGCCATTATAACCGGAACGCGCTTCCCGGCACCAGGAGGCTTGACGACACGGCGTACGCACAGGTGTCTATTTCGCTGTAGGGATTCAGTGTTTCAGCGCTCGATGAATCGCCTGGAGAGCTCCATTTTATGATAAATAATGAATGTGGAGGTGGTGAGGAAAAACCGGTCTCCCCTGTGCTTTAAAAGTTCGCCGTACTGATCGAAGGCCGTCTGATAATCCCTTAACCTGTATGCCGATTCGGCGTAGTAATAATGCAGGGCCTTGTCGTATTCCCCCGACGTGTCGATTGACTTCATCTGAATGATGGCTTTGAGATATTCACCACGCTCGAAATGGATCTTGGCGCGTCCGAGGAGGCCGTTCGGATAGCGCGGATTCTCTCTGAGGGAACGGTCATAATGCCTGGCAGCCATCTCGAGCTGGTTGCGTTTGAAATATATGTCGCCCGTCAGAGTGTAGGCTTCCAGTTCGCGCGGGTTGTGGCGAAGGGCCGATTTATAGTACTGCATGGCGAGATCGTCGCGACCCGTCCGCTCGTGGATGAAACCGATTTGAATCCAGGTCTTCGAATATTCGGGAAGCAACTGAAGGGCCTTGTTCAGGTGGATTAGGGCGACGGGCAGCTCTTCGAGGTGAATGCGGCAGAGCCCGAGGTTGTACCTGAACGGCAGGAAGAGGGCGGAACGGAGGAGGGCGTTTTCGAGGATTTCGGCGGCCCTTAAATAGTCGCCCTTCAGCATGTGTTCGGCGGCCGTGTTGTTGGCGGACGCCGCATCGCTCGTGCCGGTGCAGAAAAGGATATTGTTCCTGGAATAGATTTCCTCAGTCGCCACCTGTTCGGCCGATTCACGCCGGGTCTGTTCCATCAATTGGAGCAGACGGTCTTCTGCGGCGAATGCTGTCTCAGGGGAGATCAAGCCGAGGATAAGGCTCAGTAAAAGCATCGAGATATACGTGGTGCAGACGCGGAAAAGAGCACGGGCAGGGCGGATATTTCCGGCTTTAAATTGCATAACGCTCTCGACTTCAGTAGAGATGGCAGGCGACCGACGCGCCGCCGATCCGGCGGGTCGCGGGGTATTCATGTCTGCAGACCTCCATGACGTTCGGGCAGCGCGGGTGAAAGTAGCATCCGGCCGGAGGGTTCTCGGGAGAGGGTATCTCCCCCCGCAAAACGGCGAATCCGTGCTTGACGGGTTTTTTCTCCGGAATCGACCGTATAAGGCTTTGAGTGTAGGGGTGCAGTGGTTGTTTATAAAGACCGACCCTGGGGCTCTGTTCGATGATTTTGCCCAGGTACATGACCGCGATCGTGTCGCTGATGTGCTCGACGACCGACAGGTCGTGCGCGACGAACAGATAGGTGAGGTTAAGCCTGTCGCGCAGGTCCGTGAGAAGGTTTAGTATCTGGGCCTGGATTGAAACGTCGAGAGCGGAAACAGGTTCGTCGAGAATGATGAAACGGGGATTGAGCGCTATGGCCCGCGCTATCCCGATTCGCTGACGCTGTCCACCGCTGAATTCGTGGGGATATCGGTCTACCAGGTCTGACGAGAGCCCAACGAGATCGAGCAGGTCAATAATCCTCTCCCGGACCTCTTTTTTCCCGCGGGAGGTGTGGATTTTAAGGGGTTCGCCCAGGATCTTCTCGACCGTCATCCGCGGGTTTAGGGAACCGTAGGGGTCCTGAAAAACGATCTGCATGTTTTTTCGGTAGCGCCGGAGACCGCCCCGATCGAGGGTTGAGACATTCACGCCACCGACCTTGATGACTCCTGAATCGGGTTCGATGAGGCGAAGGATGGATCTCGCGGCCGTGGTTTTTCCGCTTCCGCTCTCCCCGACCAGACCGAGGCACCGTCCCCCGGCGATGGAAAAACTGACATCATCGACGGCTCGCAGGATGCCGGGCTTCTGGAAAAGCCCTTTCTTGCGGACGGAAAAATGCTTGGTAAGCCCCTGCACCTCGAGCATGAGTGGTGTGTCGGGGGTTTTGCCGTTTTTACGCATGGATCCTGCCTTTCCCCTGCATCAGAAATTTAACCCCATCGTCAAGACCGTCCAGCGTCAGCTCGAACATGGGGAAGATGTCAGCGACCATCCTGGTGGTCTGCACGTATCCCCATGCCCGCTTCTGAATGGGGGTAAGCCAGATCGAATCGCGGAATTTTTCGCGAATACGCTGAAGCCAGACGAGACCCGGAACGTCGTTGTGATACCAGTAATCGACGGCGCCGTTCACCCATGTGAGTTCGGAGGGCGCCATCTCGGCGTCACCGACCATGATGAGCTTGTAGTCGGAATCCTCGCTTTTTAATAATTCACCGGTGTTGATCGAATCGCGGCGCTCGATGTCGGTCCACAGGTCCTGGTACACGCAGTTGTGAAAGTAGAAATGCTTGAACCGGCTGATCTGGGAGGAAGCCGCGGAAAAGAGGCGCTCGACCATGCGCGCGTACGGTGTCATGGAGCCGCCAACATCCATCATAAGTATAACCTTGGCGGCTTTCTTCTCTTTGTTCTCCCAAATGAGTTCGATCTCGCCGGCGTTTTTGCTGGTTGCGTCGATCGTGGCCTCAAGGTTGAGTTTCTCCTCGGGTCCGATCGGCAATAGCGCTCTCAGATGGGCAAGCGCGACCTTCATCTGGCGTGTGTCGAGTGTGACTGAGCTCGAGTAGTTACGAAAGCTGCGCTTTTCCGCGATCTGGACAGCGCGTTTGTGGCGTGATTCCCCCTGACCTATGCGGATACCGGCCGGGTTGTAGCCCCACGCGCCCTGTGTGGAGCGCCCACCGGTGCCAATGGCGCGGTTGCCGCCGACATGGTTTTTAAAGTGGCCCTGGCGCAGCTGCTCCTCGAAGTTGCGCAGCACCTCATCGAGATCGAGTTCGTCGATCTGACGCTTTTCCTCTTCGGACAGCCGGAGCTCCTTCACCTTCTTTAGCCCCTCGAGTATCTTTTCGAGCATCTCGTCGGTGGTCTCGATGTCCTTGAATGTGTCGAGAAATGCGAGATCGTACCGGTCGAAGAATATTTCGTTCTTAACAAGTATGGAACGCGCGACGTGATAAAAACGCGTAAGGCTGCAGTCGTTGAGGTTTTGCGAGAGCGCATGGTGCAGCGTGATCCACTCGTGGAGTGATACCGGTACGCCGTGCGCCTTGAGGTTGAAGAAAAAGTTAATAAACATTTCGCGTCCGTATGCTGCTGTTGAATCCATGGTGCCCGGGCGACGACTGGGCGACAAGGTCGGTATCTTCTTTTTTCTTCAGCAGCGTGCCGAGGAACGGAAGCTCCTTCTCGACGTTCGAAGGCGATATCCCGCCGACGGTGAGCGCCTGTATCCAGTCGATGAGCTCGCTGGTGGACGGCTTCTTGCGAAGCATGTCGAACTGCCGGATCCAGTAAAATTTCTTGAGGCATTCGCGCAGGAGCTTCTTCTCGATCTCGGGGAAATGAACGTACACGATCTCCTCCATGAGGGATTCGGAGGGGAACTCGATGTAGTGGAACACGCAGCGCCGGAGAAACGGGTCGGGGAGCTCCTTCTCGCTGTTGGAAGTGATAATGACGATGGGCCGGTGTATAGCCTTGATTGTCTCGCCGGTCTCCGGGATGTAAAAGCTCATCTCGTCGAGCTCGTTGAGGAGGTCATTGGGGAACTCGATGTCCGCCTTGTCGACCTCGTCGATCAGGAGAACCATCTGCTCGCCGGCGGCGAAGGACTCTCCGAGCTTGCCGAGCTTGATGTACTGCTTGATGTCGGTGATGTCTTTGTCGCCGAAACGGGCGTCGTTGAGACGCTGCACCGTATCGTAGACATACAGGCCCTCGCGTGCTTTGGTCGTGGACTTGATGTTCCAGATGATAAGAGGCTTTCCGACGCTCTCGGCGATCGAATGCGCGAGGAGGGTCTTGCCCGTGCCCGGTTCGCCTTTTACCAGGAGCGGTCTGCCCAGCGCAATCGAGACGTTTACATTATCCTTGAGCTCGGGAGAGAGCACGTAGTCGCTTGTTCCCTTGAAATAATCCATTGTAAAACCTGCCTTATGATTGATTACGGTCTGCGCCCCGCGCGCTGACCCTGCAATCTATCTCGGACCGATCGACGGGCAGTGGCAAGCATTTTTTAATGATTCCGGGTCCCTCAATCGATCTTCACCATCACCGTCCTGGTTCTGGGACCGTCGAATTCGCAGAAATATATGCCCTGCCATGTCCCGAGCACAGGCGCTCCCTTCTCGATAAAAACGAAGAGGGAGCACCCGATAAGCGATGATTTGATGTGCGCCGGTGAATTGCCCTCGAGATGCGAAAACTGTACGCGCTCAAGGTTAAGTGTATACAACCCCTTCACGATGTCCTTTCGTACGGTCGGATCGGCGTTTTCGTTAATTGTCACGCCGGCCGTGGTGTGCGGAGTGTAGACGAAGCAAACGCCTTCGGTAGTTTTGCCGGAGGAAATGAGGCGTCGAATCTCGCCGGTAATGTCTATGAGCTCCTCGCGTGAGGAGGAATTGACGGTGAAGCTGTATATCATATGACCATGCCTCCGCCTGATGTATCCCGGCGCATAAAGGATAGTCGATGGCATTGCTCCCCGTGCCCATACCGTCGGAGGGATCAAAGCCGGTCGGCCAGGATCAGGCGGAGTCTACTTCGCATAAGATAATAATTCAACTGATTTACGTCTCGATCCCTGTGGTCGACGATGCGCAAAGCGGTTTGCTCGATGATGATTCTCGGAAAACATGATATTCTAGATAGCCTATTTGAAGTACATTAGTAATTGACAGACGGGGATTATTAATCGAGTATCAAACACGGAAGCGTGAGTTTGTTCTGGGGGATTAAACTCGTCGGGGAGGTCCCGATGGTACGGGCTGTGAAAAATGAGCACTGAACGAATCGACAAGACCAGGAAAAATATCGGCGCCGAACAGTTAAACGAAAGCGAGAAGAAGCAGCTTTTTAACAAGTTCGTCGAAGCCGGGGGTCAGGTCGTCAGAAACCCCAAACATCGGGCGCTCGCTGATTTCGATCGCGATAAACAGCAGCAGTTCAGGAGCAAATTTGACGGTCATGCGCAGAAGCTAAAGGAAGTCGATAAGCGTCCCCAGCAGCGCACGGGAGGCTTCGCGCGCGGCGGAAGCGGGCAAATGGCCTCCGCATCTATCCCAGCCCCGGCCAAGGGCATATTCAATTCGTTTATTCGATTAATAAACCGCTGGCAGATCAGAATACGACTCTACACCATGGGGGTCTGCGACTTCTATGGGGAATTCCTTACGAAAAAGTTTCTCGAACGCTTCAATACCGAGATGAAGTCGGCACTTCTCGAACTTCAGCTTGTGTACCTTGATATCTTCAAACAAAGCCACAGGATGGGTGTCGCCATTGTCGACGAGCTCGACCGGCTTAACCCGTTGTATTACGAGCTCATCGAAATGTCCTCGAGTGTTTTCGATCGCGGTTTGATAAACCAGATCGTCGAGCATCACCTCAACTTCCCGCATATCGATCAAAAGGCTTTCGAGATACGGGAGCCACTTACCCGGCTGTTCAAAAAACTGTA